>NZ_JBFRQW010000007.1:0-70642 GCF_041472735.1 Vibrio sp. 10N.261.46.E11 | reverse complement strand
TTAAGTGAACGGCATTAACGACAAAGCGTGCTCTTTAAGTTCAGTATAGAAGTGTTCTTACAAAATGAAGTGGCTTATTTAAAGCTAGGACAATGGTGATCGGCGCGCCACACTAATTGTCTTGATCCTTGCATTGTTTGTAATAAATCTCTACCTGACATTTGCGGGAACGCTAACAATACCTTGAGATCAAGAGGAGAGGTTCCGTCTTTCTCATAGGCTCTTACATGAGTAAAAGTCGATTGTAAGTGTTTGAACAGCATAGTCTTAGTAAGACAAATTCCAAAGTTATCGCGTTTCATTGCCTGGTTTCCTTTTCAACAATGTTTGTACGTTATGTTTTTTATCCTGTTTCTGTTGGACGTTGCCACTGATTGATACTTCCTGCTCATCAATGCTTTATTATTGGGTGCTGCTTTTATCAGTCACCTCTTCGTTGTCTAACTAGCCGGTTGTCTAACTATCCGAGTGTCAAATAGCGATGGATGAATAGGGGAGAATACTTAATCCGTTTGTTCATCATTCGTAACGGCGAGCGCGCAACTTTTAGTTATCAATACGTCCAGTGAGTGAAGAGTTGTTGCTTTTGTGTTAACCGAAATTCCGGTTTAAAACGCTGTCTTAAAATTGCAACGTATAGCTTGGCAACAATAAACGCCTTCATATGCAACAATTATAATTGTATTTATTTTAAACAACCTAAAAAACACCTAAAAGCTTAGTGATCTAGCTCAATATTTATTCGTTTATTTTGGTTTTTAAGCTAATCCGTTCTAAAAATGAACGATTAATCGAAATGAACAACGTAAAGGATTATCAATTAACAATCTGCTCAATTATTTAGTTGAGTAGCAGTCACAAATTCACGTCCCTAGAAAGGTCATAAGATTAACTTGGTGTTAACATTAATCGCTAAGCACTAGGGACGGTTTTATATGAAATGGAGTAGCATCAGTTTCCGTAAAAGGTTACTGATTATCATGACGGTCACTGGCCTCGTTGAGTTGTTGATACTCTCAGCGGCAGGTTTTTCTTATATCAAACAATCTCAAGAGCAAGAGATGGGTTTGAAAGCGCTCGGTGTGGCTGAATTTCTATCTGAATCGCCACTTGTCACCAGCATTATTCAAGAAAATGGAACGTTGGACCCTAATGGCGTTCCCTACGTTTTGTCTGAAGAAACCCAAGTTAAATTTCGTAACCTTACTCAGCTCATTGGCGCGGCGTTTATCGTTGTTGGAGATGATAAAGGTATCCGCCTGATTCACCCTTACGATGACAGGCTCGGTAAACCCATGCGTGGTGGCGATAACCAAAAAGCATTGGTATTGGGCGAGTCTTATGTGTCGACCGCCAAGGGATCGCTGGGTTTTTCAGTTCGTGGTAAATCCGCGGTAAAAGACACTCAAGGTACCATTATTGGGGTGGTGTCAGTTGGTTACTTACTGGATTCTTTACAAGATCGAATCGAACCTTATTTAGCCTTTTTGATTGTGATGGCGTTGCTGGTGGTTGCGGTCAACGCTTTGATTTCGAGTTATGTATCTCGCCGTTTTCAACGCGCTATTTTAGGCTTTGAGCCTGAAGAGATAGGCCGACTGTATGTTGAGCTAGATGTAACCATGAGTACCGTGAAAGAGGGTATTCTGAGTATCGATAAGCACGGCATTTTACGGTCAATTAATAAGAGTGCCTGCGATATTTTATCGATAGACAGAGATAAAGCACTCAATCAACAGCGCCTTTCTGACGTATTGCCCGGTAGTGATTTAGAGCAACTGCTATCAACAGGCGATACCGACCACGACGTTGAGTTGTACTTAAACAATAAGCGAATCATTGCTAACCGAAGCCCGATTATAGTGGCTGGTGAGGTGGTCGGGGCGGTGTCCAGTTTCCGATTGCGAGACGAGATCAACGATTTAACAGACCAACTCTCACAAACTAAAGAGTATGCAGATCTACTCCGTTCACAAACCCATGAACATCAAAACAAGCTTAACACCATCAGTGGCTTGATCCAGATGGGCGAGTTGGACTCGGTACAACAACTGATTGGCCAAGAAACAGAACATTATCAAAGCCTTATCGAGTTCTTGCGTGAAACTTTTAAAGACCCGCTCATTGCAGGTATGCTCCTTGGTAAAACGGAGCGTGCGAGAGAAATTGGTTTAGAGCTCAAGGTCGAAGAAGGCTCAAGACTTGAAGCGCTGCCTAGCTGGCTGAATGCGGATGACGTTGTCACCATTCTTGGCAACCTGATCGATAACGCCTTTGACGCCACTATGACGGCTATTAAGCAAGAAGGGCAAATTGCTCCAGCTCGTCGGGTGATTGAAGTTTCAATCAGTGATTTTGGTAATGAAATTATCGTAGAAGTAGAAGATAAAGGGTGTGGTTTACCGAAAGACTTGGCCACCAAAGCACTCACCGAAAAAGGCGTATCGAGCAAAGCGAAGCAAAATCGCGGTGTAGGTTTGTATCTGATAAAGCAACTGGCAGACCGATACCAAGGGCAGCTGGAAATGGTCGACAACCACGATTTTGGTACACGAATGACGGTTTATTTACCAAAAGAAGAACAATAATAATTAAGCACGAAGTGATCTTGCGAAGATCATCGTGACGGAAAAAGCATGGTTAAAGGAAGAACATAAATGAACGCAATCACGAGAGTCATGGTCATTGAAGATGATATTGCGATTGCAGAGCTGCACCATCGTTATTTAGAACAGATGGGTGGCTTTGACGTGGTCGGCATTGCCACCACACAGTCTGAAGCGCTTATGCAATTAGACATCTTAAAGCCTGATTTGGTTTTGTTGGATGTATATCTGCCGGACGGATGCGGACTTGATATTTTGAACCACGTTCGTGGCAGTAATCAGGGCTGTGATGTGATTCTGATTACCGCAGCTCGAGATGTCGACACCCTTCAGCAAGCGATGCGTGGTGGAGTCGTTGATTATTTACTTAAACCTGTGATGTTTCCTCGCTTGGAAGCGGCACTGAAAAAGTATCAGTCACAGCAGCAAGAGTTTGAAAGTGTATCGGATCTTAACCAAGGTTTGGTCGACAAAATGTTACAAGCCAATGCTAAGGCTGACTCTCGAAAGGTCTCTACGTTACCGAAAGGGATCGATGGCGTAACGCTCGATAAGATTCGTGCGATATTTCAACAAGCTGACGCGACGGATATTACGGCTGATGAAGCGGGCGAACGCATTGGTGCAAGTCGAACCACCGCTCGACGCTATTTGGAATTCTTGATCACAACCGGCGAGTTAGTTGCTGACTTAAATTACGGGTCAGTAGGTCGCCCTGAGCGCTGCTACAACAAAGCGAGAAGATAGATTTAGGATTATTAGTAGCAAAGACAAACGCAGTGTAATTTAGAAAATATAAAGCCAGTTGAGTAAGCTGGTTTTGATTTTTCTCCCTTTCATATTGTTTACTCCCCCGACCAGATACCGTTCTTTCTTGACTACAATGTTTGAGAATGTCGCGTTACTTCTTCTTCCGAATAGAATAACTGAACTATCGGTCAGAATTTGTTCGAAATCAGTCAATATTTAATCGATTGCTTTCACAGTGGTTGATGTAAATCAAATACTCATAGACAATACTGTCCCGAATAGAGGTGATAGCTTTCACCCTCGTTTACCAAACGCATTCTCAAATTTAATAGGCGCTTACTATTGATGTAATAGTTAAGACCTATTATCTATTTTCGTATGTCGCTGATACCTTTGGCGAATACTAAAAACCTTGTTTTTATAGGAAAGATGATGGTAATACCTGAAAACAGCAGCATCGTTATTTTTGGTGCGTCGGGAGATCTAACTTACCGTAAGTTAATTCCTGCTTTGTACCACCTGTATGCTAGCAATCAACTACCAGAATCCTTTGCGATTCTTGGGGTGAGCCGTACTGAGTACAGCGATGAGTCTTACCGTGAGAAGCTGAAGAAGTCTCTTCAGGAAATGGAAAAAACTGAGCCAGAGACGCTTAATGCATTTATTGAACATCTGCATTACCAAGCGATCAATACTTCAGATGTAGACGACTACGCTCGTTTAGCACAACGTCTAGACAAGCTTGAGCAAGACTACCAATTTGAAAACCATAACACACTGTTCTACTTGGCAACTCCGCCAAGCCTATACGGTGTTATCCCAGCAAACCTTGCTGCGCATGGCCTAAATGATGAATCGAACGGCTGGCGTCGTCTGATCATCGAGAAGCCATTTGGTTACGATCTAGCATCTGCTCAAGCGTTAGATGAAGAGATCCATCATCACTTCCAAGAACACCAGATCTACCGTATCGACCATTACCTTGGTAAAGAAACGGTACAAAACCTTCTAGTGCTTCGTTTCTCAAACGCGATGTTTGAACCACTGTGGAACCGTAACTTTATTGAATACGTTGAAATCACAGGTGCTGAGTTCCTTGGCGTTGAAGAGCGTGGCGGATACTACGACGGTTCTGGCGCAGTTCGTGACATGTTCCAAAACCACCTGCTACAAGTGCTAGCAATGGTGGGCATGGAGCCGCCTGCACAAATTAACGCTGATTCTATTCGAGATGAAGTGGTTAAAGTACTTCAGTGTCTTAAGCCTCTTGAGGAAGAAGACCTGCGTAAAGATCTAGTCTTAGGTCAATACACAGCGTCTGATGTTCGCGGCCAGCATTTGCTTGGTTACCGTGAAGAGCACGGTGTAGCGGATGATTCTCGTACCGAGACTTACATCGGCTTGAAAGCTCACATCAATAACTGGCGTTGGAATGGTGTTCCTTTCTACGTACGTACGGGTAAACGCTTACCAACGCGCGTAACGGAAATCGTGATTCACTTTAAGAACACGCCACACCCAGTATTTGGTCAAGACGCACCAGAGAACAAACTGATTATCCGTATCCAACCGGATGAAGGTATTCAGATGAGCTTTGGTTTGAAAGAGCCGGGCGCAGGCTTCAAAGCAAAAGAAGTGAAAATGAACTTCTCTTACTCTGACTTGCCTGAAACTCAAATGCTAACGGCTTACGAGCGTCTTCTTCTTGATGCACTAAACGGCGATGCAACTCTGTTTGCACGTACCGATGCTGTAGAAGCTTGTTGGAAATACGTTCAACCAATCTTAGACTTCAAGCAAGATCCTCAAGCACTGTTTGGCTATGCTTGTGGTACTTGGGGCCCACAGGAAGCGGATGAACTTCTGCAACGTGATGGCCGCGCATGGCGTTTCCCATGCAAGAACTTAACAGACACGGATTACTGCGAACTATGATCAATCACAAGATCTTTGCAACGCCTGAATTAGTCGTTGAAAACCTAGCAAACGAAATGAAAGCTTACAGCGAGCAGGGCAAGCCTGTTCACATTTCATTGTCGGGTGGCAGCACGCCAAAAATGCTTTTCAAGCTTTTAGCTCAAGCACCATACGCAAAAGGCATTCAATGGAATAACCTTCATTTCTGGTGGGGTGACGAACGTTGCGTGGCACCTGATGATGCTGAAAGTAATTTCGGTGAAGCAAACGCATTGCTGTTTACACAAGTAAACCTTCCTACTGAAAACATCCACCGCATCCGTGGTGAAGATGAGCCAAAAGCAGAAGCAGAGCGTTTCGCGAAAGAAATGGCAGACGTGATTCCAACAGAAAACGGCACGCCTGTTTTCGATTGGATCCTGCTAGGTGTTGGCGCAGACGGCCACACAGCTTCACTATTCCCGGGCGCAACTGACTACCAAGATGAGAACCTATCTGTATTAGCTTCTCATCCTGAGTCTGGTCAAATCCGTGTTTCTAAAACAGCGAAAGTTTTAGAAGCAGCAAAACGAATCAGCTACCTAGTACTAGGTGCAGGTAAAGTTGAGATCGTTAAAGAAATTCATACAACTCCTGCTTCAGAGCTGCCTTACCCGGCAGCGAAAATCCAGTCTAAAACTGGCGAAACAGAGTGGTTCCTAGATTCAAATGCAGCAAGTGCTATCGCATAAGTGCGACTAGCCGCAAGGAGATATAAATAATGAAAGGTGATATCGGTGTAATTGGCCTAGCAGTAATGGGTCAGAACCTTATCCTAAACATGAACGACCACGGCTTCAAAGTTGTGGCTCATAACCGTACTGCTGCTAAAGTAGACGAGTTCTTAGAAGGCCCAGCTAAAGGTACTAACATCGTTGGTGCTTACTCTCTAGAAGAGCTAGTTGAGAAGCTAGAAGCGCCACGTAAAGTGATGCTTATGGTTCGTGCTGGTGACGTTGTAGATACGTTCATCGACAAGCTTGTACCACTTCTAGACAAAGGCGACATCATCATTGATGGTGGTAACACTAACTTCCCAGACACTAACCGTCGTGTTGCTGCTCTTCGTGAGAAAGGCATCCACTTCATCGGTACTGGTGTTTCTGGTGGTGAAGAAGGCGCTCGTTTCGGTCCTTCTATCATGCCAGGCGGTTCTCCTGAAGCTTGGGAAGCGGTTAAGCCTATCTTCCAAGGTATCTCTGCGAAAACTGACGCAGGTGAGCCTTGTTGTGATTGGGTTGGTAACGACGGTGCTGGTCACTTCGTTAAGATGGTTCACAATGGCATCGAATACGGTGACATGCAGCTTATCACTGAAGCATACCAGTTCATGAAAGATGGCCTAGGTATGAACCACGACGAAATGCAGGCTGTATTTGCTGACTGGAACAAAACTGAACTAGACAGCTACCTAGTAGAAATCACAGCTGACATCCTTGGCTACAAAGATGAAGACGGTGAAGCGCTAGTTGAGAAGATCCTAGACACTGCTGGCCAAAAAGGTACAGGCAAATGGACAGGTATCAACGCACTAGACATGGGTATCCCACTGACTCTAATCACTGAGTCTGTATTCTCTCGTTGCCTATCTGCACTTAAAGACCAACGTGTTGAAGCTGAGAAACTGTTCGGCAAGACTGTTGCTCCAGTTGAAGGCGACAAGCAAGAGTGGGTTGATGCAATCCGTCAGGCTCTACTTGCTTCTAAGATCATCTCTTACGCTCAAGGTTTCATGCTAATGCGTGAAGCGTCGAACGAAAACGGTTGGGATCTAAACTACGGTAACGTTGCACTTATGTGGCGTGGCGGTTGTATCATCCGTTCTGCATTCCTAGGCAACATTCGTGATGCTTACGAAGCGAACCCAGAGATTGCATTCCTAGGTTCAGATGCATACTTCAAAGGTATCCTAGACAACTGCATGGGCGCTTGGCGTAAAGTTGCAGCTAAGTCTATGGAATCAGGCATCCCAATGCCATGTATGACTTCTGCACTAACGTTCCTAGACGGCTACACTACAGCTCGTCTTCCAGCGAACCTTCTACAAGCTCAACGTGACTACTTCGGTGCTCACACTTATGAGCGTACTGACCGTCCACGTGGTGAATTCTTCCACACAAACTGGACTGGTACAGGCGGCGACACTGCTTCTACAACTTACGACGTATAATCGTTAGTTAGAATCAGTAAAGAACGCGTTCGTTCTTTCAGCTGAGACTAGAAAAAAAAGGATGCCAATTGGCATCCTTTTTTGTTGGTTCACTATTTTAATCAGTTACTTCGAAGTATTACTATTATTTTTGTTAACTCGAACTCTGGCTATTTACTTAAACTCAGATTGAACTTGATAGCGTATGCGTAGTTGAACTGACAGGGTGCTGGTAATGATATTCCGGACGTTAAGTGACCAATTCGAAATTAAATTCAAAGATAAATAGGATCAAAAGCATGCTTTATGCCATCATAAAGGCATAGATAAGGGCAATGGATGTAATGCCCAAGTGATTGAGCTAGAAGCGGTCAGTGATGACGGTGTTCTAGAGTATATTCAAGGCCTTTAGTTGCCTTGGAAAAGGTAAAGATATGACTGAAGAAGAAAGAATCGAACTGCAACAAAATAACCCACTGCACGGCCTAAAGCTTGAAACCATGATCACGGAATTAGTGGATCATTATGGTTGGGAAATTTTAGATGCAGCAATGCGTATGAACTGCTTTAACACCAAGCCAACAGTGGCAAGTGCCGTTAAATACCTGAAGAAGACTGAATGGGCTCGTGAGAAAGTAGAGAATTTCTATCTTTATCGTTTCAAGCGCATGCCTAAAGCATCGGACATTGAATACCAGATGCCTCCGCGTTCACGTACATTCCGTCACGGGTTAGAGCCTCGTGAGCCAATGGAATTAACGGTTGAATCGATTCTGGCATCACAAGCTAAAGCGGCGTCTGCATTTAAAGAGCGTCGTGGCGGTAACGGTCGTAACTTTCGTCGTTAATAGAAAGGCGTCGCCAATAGAAAGGCGTCGCTAGATAAGCCGTCGAAATAGCCTAATCAGCTAAAGTGATGAGCATAAAATACAAAAGGAGCCTAAGCGCTCCTTTTTTAATGCGTGTTGCTATTAAATCCGTCTAAAGCTTATTGTTCTTGAGCCTTAAGCTTCGCGGTTCTTTCTTTGATTCTTCCAAAGATCGGTGACATAAACGATGGCACTGATAAGTAAGAATAGCGCTGACACAGAAAACAGAGCGGGCATTTTGAGAATCCACGCGAATGTGGCAGCAAGAAAAGCGACAAAGCAAATGAGTCGACTTGATGACATGACATGACCGAGTTTAATGTTCATAACGCCTCCTAATGAAGTATCACTTTCGACAGGAGAATTATCCCACCTTTGGCAAAATAAAGGCTAAAAAACAGTCTAAATTGTTATCAAATTTGCTAATTGAAGGACTCGCCTCACACATTTTAACTTGGTTATTTTATAGTTCATAAAATAACCAATCGAGGGCTTTGTCACTTCTTCATGCTTAACGATTTACGTTGTGTTTTGCTAACGAAAACCGCGATTACTGAACGAAGTCGTTCGAATACAAGCTAGTTGGCCTAGACTCTATTTCGCATAAAACCTAGCTGGCATAGAACCTAATTAGCATAAAAAAAGTAAGCGGTGATCAAAAAGCTAGCGATGATCACTGTGGTACGAACATATTGTTGTGGGATATGGCGAGAAACTTTTGCGGAATAGTAACCACCGACCAATGTCCCAAACAGAACGGCCATGCCTGACGGCCAATCAATCGAACCATTCACAACAAAGAACACGATTGCCGCGAGTGATGCACAAGCGGATACAAGCAGTTTGATGCCATTCATCACGTTGATATTGGTGTAACCAGCCAAAGCCAGGTAACTCAATGTGACGATTCCTAGTCCGGCATTAAAGTATCCACCATAGATACATACAATCAAAAGCAATAAAGCGGAAAAGAAGACGCCAGCGCTGGTGGCGTGTTTGTGTTTTGCTGTTGCTTGTTTCAGCCATTTATTGAGCGTGCCACCAAAGGTAAAAAGTAGAGCGGCGAACAGTAATAACCAAGGTACGGATTGGGTAAATAGCGCTTCTGGCGTGTGTAGTAGTAAAAATGCACCAATGCCGCCGCCAATTACACATAGCCCAACAACGAGCTTGAGTTGTTTGGTACCCGATTGAATTTCGTGGCGCAGAGCGTAGGCTCCGCTAATGTATCCAGCACACGAAGCAAAGGTATTGGTCGCGTTGGCTGCTATTGGTGGAACACCTGCAAACAATAGAGCAGGGAAAGTGATGAAGCTGCCTCCTCCTGCAATAGAGTTAAGCACGCCGCCAATTACGCCTGACAAGAATAGAATCAACCAATCCATAGTTTTAGAATCCAATGCCTTAAATGACTGGTTACCTTACTTGATTTTGTTATGAATATCAGAGCTGTGGGGCTTGAAAGTGCGAGTTTGTGAGTTTGCTACCATCTTAGAGTTGTGTTTGTTCTGAACTGCAGGCACGAAAAAAGGAGCCTGAGGCTCCTTTGAGATTTCGAATTGTGTCCAATCTATTTTATGTGTTCTAGAGCTGAGTGTTGATTACACTTCGACAGGTTTCGCTTTAAAGCTCTTGAACAGCTTAACCAGAATCGGGCTAGACAGAACCAATACCGCCAGAATAGTGAAGGTCATGGTGATTGGGCGTTCCCATAGGAAGCTGAGCTCTCCGTCGCTGATCATCAGTGCGCGTCTTAAGTTCTCTTCCATCAAGCCACCTAAGATAAAGCCAAGTAATAATGGAGCGAGTGGGAAGTTGGCAAGCCTTAATGCTATCGCCGCCATTGCCACTAGTAGCATCACAAATACGTCCATCGTGTTGAAAGACACCAAGTACACGCCTGTGATTGAGAAGAAAATAATCATTGGCAGTAGTACCGTTCTTGGTACCGCTAGCAGTTTAGAGATGTAAGGGACTAAAGGCAGATTCAAGATAACCAGCACGATGTTGCCAAAGTACATCGAGATAATCACCGACCAGAATACATCTGGGTGCTCAACGAACAAGCGAGGACCGGGTTGGATGCCATAAGCGATGAGTGCACCAAGCATAATTGCTGTAGTACCAGAGCCCGGAATACCGAGTGTCAGTAGCGGAACGAATGAACCACTCGAAGCTGCATTATTTGCTGATTCAGGAGCCACAAGACCACGAATGCTGCCTTTACCGAACTCTTTCTGTTTGTCTTTTGGCGCTAGGCTACGCTCCATACCGTAACTTAGGAATGCCGCAATAGTGGCACCTGCGCCCGGTAGAACACCAGTAAAGAAACCGAGAATAGAGGAGCGAATCGACACCGGCGCGACTTCTTTGAACTCTTCTTTGGTGACCTTCATGCTGCCGATATCAGACATCTTTTGGCTTTCTTCAGCGCTGTTGTCTTGCTCAGGCTTAAGAATGCCCATTAAGGTTTCACCCAGTGCGAACGTCGCCATAGCCAGCAATAGGAAGCTGAAGCCATCCATCAGATCCGTTAGGCCGAATGTGAAACGCTCAACACCAACACCTTTGTCGATACCTACAGTTGAAAGCATTAATCCTAAGATAGTCATCATCCACGCCTTGATAACTTGTCCTGGGCCTGCAAATGCCGCTACAGCCGATAAACCAAGTAGCATCAGTGCAAAGTAGTCTGACGACTGGAAGCTCAATGAGACACTTGCTAGAGCCGGAGCCGCAATCAAAAGCATGATTGCTGACAGAGTACCGCCAGTGAAAGAAGAGTAGGCTGCTAGTGCCAACGCTTTACCTGCTTGGCCTTTTTGTGCCATTGGGTAGCCGTCGAATGCGGTTACTACCGTTGAAGAACAACCCGGAGCGTTGATTAAGATTGATGACGTCGAGCCACCAAATACTGCGCCGTAGTACACACCAGCCATCAAGATTAAACCAGAAGAAGGGTCTAGGCCGTAAGTGATAGGGATCATCAGAGCAATGGCTGAGATTGGACCTAGGCCCGGGAGCATCCCGATGAAGGTACCTACGAAACAGCCCACGATTACCATCATGATGTTCATTGGCATCACAGCGGTAGAAAGTCCTTGTAAAATTCCGTCTAACATAATGTTATCCCTACCAAAGAGTGAAGATTAAACCAGGCTCTAGGTAGATATCTAAGCCTTGAGTTAATAAAAGAAAGAACGCGATAACGAAAGGAAACGACGCGCCAAGTAAAACAGCTTTGCGGCGCTCACCCAACAGGTAAAAGCCTGCAAGTAAGAAGAAGCTGGTTGCTAAAACAAAGCCAAGATAAGTCAGCCCAACACCGTACAGTGCCATTAACACCAAGAAGCCAATCAGCAGTTTCCAGTTCAGCGGTGTTGTGTCACATGTGACTTTCTTATCCGGTTGTCCTGTTATCAGCAGGATCAACGAGAGGCCAATGCCGATAAACGTTAACAGGGTAGGTAACGTTCTTGCTGTGAAGGGTTCGTACTCGTCACCGGGAAACAAAGGAATTAGCGTGGTTTGGTAGCCATAGCACAAGCACGCCAGCATAAAGATCATGGCTCCGATGCGATCCTTTGAAAGCAAAGATTCCTTACTCAGAAATTTGGTTGGTAAGTCCGACATATCCAACTCCATTTGGGGTGGTATAAATAGTAAAAAAGCCGTACATGAGTGAGTTAATGAAGAATGTCTGGGATCACTAACCAAAGGTAAGCGAATTACGGTACTGGTTTATCAGCCACTTGCGTTTACAACGAATCGGCAAGCGTTAGTAATACGTCTACGAATAAACAAAGGAGTTTGAAGTTAACTCATGTACGGCGAAACAAGGAAAGAGTGAAGAAGGTATGGATGAGATACCCTCTTCGGTTTTTGGTTATTTTAAGAAACCAAGCTCACGCATTAGGTCGCCCATTTGTTTTTCTTGGTCTTCTAGGAAAGCGTAGAAATCTTTGTCGGCTTTGTAGTTGTCAATCCAACCATTGCGGTCACGAACCACTTGCCATTCGTCTGTCTTGTACATTTTGCCAAGCGCTACATTCCACTCGTCGATTTTCGCTTGGCTAGTGCCAGGTGCCGCGAAGAAGCCACGCCAGTTAGCAAATACTGTTTCGTTGCCGTACTCAGTTAGTGTTGGGATGTTTGGTGCCGCATCAAGACGTTTTGGTGCCGTTACCGCCAATACTTTTACTTGGCCTGATTTAGACATTTCTAGCACTTCACCGAGGCCTGTCGAAAGCAGTTGTGTTTCGCCAGATAATAGAGCTGCCATTGCTTTACCACCTGCATCGTAAGCAATGTAACGCACTTTCTTAGCATCAAAGCCTTCGCCTTTGAATGCTGCTGCTACCACAAGGTGATCCATGCTGCCACGAGCAGAACCGCCTGCGATTTTCACTTTACGTGGGTTAGTTTCGAACTCTTTTACTACATCTTCCCAAGTGTCGTACTTCGAATCAGCAGACGCGACGATTGCACCGTAATCGGCAATGGTTGCAGCAACAGGTGTTAGGTCACGGAAAGACTGTGGGAAAATACCCGTTAGAGAGCGTACAACGATAGGTGTTGAGTTCACCATCAGCGTGTCTTCTTGGCGTTGAGCCGTTTCAATTAGGTGTGCAATGGCTTTACCGCCGCCACCACCAGATAGGTTTTGGAAAGAGACATTTTCTACGATGTCTGATTTCACCAGTACATCACCAGTACCACGAGCTGTCATATCCCACCCGCCACCCGCACCGCCAGGGATTAAGAAGTGGATTTTCTCTACGTCAGCAGCAAAAGTGTTGAAAGAAAAGGTTGCTGCGATGATAGAAGCCGCAAGAGTAGGTTTCAGTGCCTTGAACATGGTTCACGTTCCTTATGTAGGGGATCTCTTCAATGGAGAGAAACTTATGTTTATATCCAGCTACTAAACACACGAGTAGGGTATTGCTTAGTAGATGAAGCTAAAGTTAACGGTGTGTTAACGAATTGTCTGCAATGCGGCGATATTGAGGATAAAGAACATTGGGTGAATAAAGTTCATAAAGTTCACGGCGCGGTGATGGTGGCGCTACTGTCAGAGGTAGATAAAAAAGAGAGCTACTTGGGCTCTCTTTAACAGTTTGTAATTTATGACATATTTAGTATTTAAGGCTCATGATGATTTGGCTAGTGTTGATCTCTCTAGGAGTTCAGTCGCGGTATCGAAGTCAAATTCCTCTAGCGAGCTTTCCAACCTCTTAAACTCAGAAGGTGTTAATCCAACCACCCCACCGTCCTCAATGTTAAGAATGATGTTGAGTGCTTCAGTGTCATCATTGGCAACGGCTTCTAACAACTGATGGTACAAATCGGTATCTGGCTGATTTGTTGCTGAGCCAGTACCCATAACTTGTTCATTGGAGTTTTCGGTTGTGGTTGCTGTTTGGAATACTGCGTTTGAGATCCCCTGACTGATCTCAACCGTGGTTTTAATAACGTTCTGTTTTAGTTCGTCATCGGTAAATTCGGACTCCAATTTTTCACACAAGCTATGTAAATCGCTCGCACCTAGATTACCAGCCACACCTTTAAGAGCGTGTAAGTAACGCTGCTGAGCACTGCTTGATAGCTCAGCAGTTAAGGTATCTTCGTCAGAATATGCTTCGACAAATCGCTTCAATAACTTCATGTAGAGTTTGTGATTGTTACTTGCTCGCATCAATCCCATATTGCTATCCAGACCATTAATGACAGGCAACGCCTCTGGTTCACTCTCTGAACGGTTGTTATCTTGTGGAGTTGTACTCGACTCTTGCAACAAAACATTGAATTGCACGGGGTTAGATGGTGAAACCCAATTAGCTAAGGTTGCGAACATAGAGCCGACATCAATCGGTTTCGCGATGATGTCACTCATCCCACAGTTGAGTGCTTTCTCTTTATCTCGCTCCATCACATTTGCGGTCATTGCAATGATAGGGGTTTGACTGTCCTTTATTTCGTTACGAATATGCTCTGTTGCCTCATATCCATCCATAATGGGCATTTGGCAGTCCATCAAAATACCATCGAAAGGAATATCGTCAGCGATCGCTTGCTGATAAAGCTCTATGGCTTGTTGTCCGTTCTCAGCAATGGTGACTTTAATCTGTTGTCCCTCTAATAGCTCAGTAGCTAGCTCTTGGTTTATCTCGTTGTCTTCAACCAACAAGATGTTAGCACCAGCCAGTTGTTGAACATTTGCAAGTTGGTTCTGTTGTTCCAATTCGCTGCGAGATACTCGGTCTGAGTCCAGTCCATAAAGGGATACGATAGAGTCATACAGGTGAGATGAAGTAATCGGCTTGTCCAAAATACTTGGAACTTCAAATCCTCTTTGGGTAATGGCTTCGGCTAACTCTTCACGACCATAAGCGGTGAGCATCATTATTTTTGGCTCTTTACTCAATGATAAACCATGATTGAGCGCTTCTAATAGGTCAACACCATCGCGTTTAGGCATTTTCCAATCTGAGATAATCAGATCAAAGGGCTTGTTGTTAGCATCTGCGGTGTGCAGTTCCACTAAAGCTTCATCAACAGAGGCGCTTAACGTTGGAGTCAGATTGAGAGACTCGAGAATATCGCCAACGATCAAGCGCGCACTGGAATTGTCATCAACAACAAGCACTTTCAAATGATTAATCGAAGCAGGAACCACAACTCGGTTTTGAGTAATAGAGTGGCTGACGCGAGTCGTAATCGTAAATGAGAAGGTTGAGCCTTTACCAAGCTCAGTCGTCACTTGGATATCTCCACCCATTAGTTGACTTAGTTCTTTACTGATTGCTAAACCTAAGCCAGTACCACCATATTTACGAGTAGTTGAGCTGTCGGCTTGAGTGAATTTGTTGAACAACTTAGCGGCTTGTTCTTGTGTCATACCAATACCACTGTCTGAAACAGCAAAGTTTAGCTTGATGTCATCGCCATTTCTTTCTTCGACAGAGATTGAAATTTTCACTTCGCCTTTCTCTGTGAACTTAACGGCGTTGTTACTTAGGTTGATCAGGATTTGACCGAGTCTTAATGGGTCTCCAATCAGATTGGTCGGTACGTCTCGGTCTACTTGGATAAGCAACTCTAAGCCACGCTCAGAAGCTCGCAGGCCAACTAGATTGGTAATGTTGTCGAGTACATTCTCTAGATGGAAGTCGACGTTCTCGATGTCTAATTTACCAGCTTCGATTTTAGAGAAGTCGAGAATGTCGTTTATAAGCCCGAGGAGGGTGTCTGAAGAGAGTTTTACTTTGTGTATGTAGTTACGCTGCGCTTTAGTCAAATCAGTCTTCAGTGCCAAGTAGCTCATGCCGATGATGGCGTTCATTGGCGTACGAATTTCATGGCTCATGTTCGCCAAGAAATCAGATTTAGCATGGTTGGCCGCATCGGCTTCGTCACGTGCAACAGCTAAGTTTCTAGCAAAATGCTCAAGGGCTGAGATGGTTTTATTGGCGAATAAGCCCATCAACATAATAATAAAGAAGAAGATCAAGCCACCAATAGCTAAATGAAAAGAGACACTTGAAGAGTCTTTTACGCTGTCACTTTCCGCCATGTAAGCACTGGCAACTAAGTCATGCAGTTGAGAGAAATTAGCGTTCATTTCTTTCAATATTTGATGGCTCAGCAGTTGAGCTCTGGATAGGTTAGAAAACTCAGCTTCATAAAATTTCACGTGTTGATCAAACGCGGTGATTTTCATTTCAGGTGCGTATAACGTCAGTATGTCAGCTGCTCCGAGTGACACAGATTGCATTTCACCGATCAAAGTAAAGACTTGTTCTGATATCGACGATTGATCAGATGATTTCGCTAACGAAAAATCACGATTAAGCTGCTCTGATTGGCTTAACAGCGTTTGAATTACCAACAGGTTTTCACCTATTGAAAGCTGAGATGAAAGGCGAGCTTGAGCATCTCCAATCTGTTCGTTTAGATCAGTTAATAACCCTTGTTGTTGTTCATTAAGTGCTGTTGAAGCGCGCGATAGTTCTATGCCACTGCGAGAAACTTGTTTAGTGATGGATGTTTTGAGTTGTACTGCAGAGCTCGACAAGCCTTGTAGCTGAACTAGGTTAGTGTAGTAACGGTTCTGAGCTTGTTGGACGGTTTGAAGTAATTCAGCGCCTTTAGGATCTTTGACTTCATTTGAAAGCTGCGAGATTAACGAAGCGACCTTCTGAATCTCAATCTTAGTTAAGGTGTATATTTTTGGCGATCCGGTTAGAAGAAACTCTTTTTCTAAGTTTTGTACAGTGGCACTGAGTGTTGTCAGTCCGCCGATTTCCATCACTCGGTTAGCTAGTCCTTCACTTAATACTCTAAGCTGCTTTACGTCTTGGCTAACGGTATTGATTGTGTCTTTGTGAGAGCTTTGCATCTCAGTGAGAAGATCGGTCGCCGCCAGCGATTTTCGATTCATGCGGTCGCGAGCTGTGTCACTTAATTCAATTAGTTCAGTGTATTGACTGAATTGGTCTAGATATTTATCGAGTGACAGTTGTGCATGCTGATCGTCATTATGCACAGAAAAGGTTTTGACTAACTGTTTCGTCAGCTTGGCTTCTTTGTTAAAGAGTAGCGCTGACTGAGGCTTACGCTCGTTACTAAAAGAGAGTTCGTGGACTCGAAGTTTATCAAGAGAGGTCAGCAGCTGAGTACTTACGGCGTAATCCTCAATACCAACAAAACGATTGTTTAGGTTAACCCACGCAGCAACAGCCACCGAAAACAGCACTATGGTGGCGAGGATAAAAGAGATTAGGATCTTTTTAGAATCAGAGGCGAACCTAGAAACAGTATTCATAAAGCACCTGTGTTTATAAAGTACTAGCGTACTTAGTGTTGTTGTTCATCAGCAAAAGAATTTTTGATGGTGAGCATTTCGTCTAGCTTTCTAATGAAGATAGGGACCAAGTTAGGGTCGAAGTGTTGGCCAGCTTGTTCTTGTATTAACTCAATCGCTTTTTCAACTGGCCAAGCTTCTTTGTATGGGCGTTCACTGGTTAAGGCATCGAAAACATCGGCAATAGCAACAATACGAGCACTTAGAGGGATATCTTCGCCTGACAGCTTATGAGGGTAGCCACTGCCATCCCACTTTTCATGGTGGTAAAGGGCGATTTCTTGGGCGAGTTTCAGTAATTTAGAGTCATTGTCTCCGATAATATCCCCGCCAATGGTGACGTGTGTTTGCATGATTGCCCATTCATCTGCATCAAGTTTACCGGGTTTACCTAATATGCAATCGGGGATGCCAATTTTTCCAATGTCATGCATCGGTGCTGCTTGGAACAGTAACTCAACCCAATCTTCGTTCACGTCTAACTGCTGAGCTAGAATCTTTGAGTAATAACTCATTCTAACGACGTGCATTCCGGTTTCATTGTCTTTGTATTCAGCGGCTCGGCCAAGCTTGCGAATGATCTCAAGTCGGCTCATTTCGAGCGCTTCTGTTCTTTGTCTGACTTTACGTGACAGCGCAAGATTTTGGTCGTACAAAGAAATATGGGTCGCGACACGAGCTTTCACTATCGGTGGGCTAACGGGTTTGGTTATGTAGTCCACCGCACCTAACTCAAAGCCTCTCTGTTCATCGATCATATCGGTTTTTGCGGTAACAAAAATCACAGGGATACTGGCGGTGACTGGGTCATTTTTAAGTCGGTGACACACTTCATAACCATCCATTTCTGGCATCATTATGTCGAGCAGGATCAGGTGTGGTTTTGGATGTGAAGAGGCAATCTTTAACGCTTTTTGACCTGATGTCGCAGCTTTGATTTTAAAGTCTTGATTGAGGATGCCTGACAGGGTGTGGATATTATCCGGAATGTCATCAACAACCAAAATAATAGGTTTTTCTGTGGAAATTTGATTCATTTTTGTCCCTAAAAGATTTAAGCCAATGGCGATACCACATAATTAAAGCGTAGTGGGTATAAATGGAAATTCATGGTTCTGAGGGGGAACTTTTGGCTTTGAATCTAGAATGTAAAGTGCAGTTATATAGGTAATATGAATAGAGATTTTATCTGATTAACCATTACATAACAAAGAATAACTTTATATATGCCTTAGTCTTGGGCTCCTACATTTACTTAACAGCATGTGATACCTGCTAGGTAGACTCGTGTATTGTAAGGATTGTTTTGAGCTACTTTTGTTATCAAATTGGTCAAAGTACTCTTCTAGTATCACTGCAAGAGCGAACCAGTCATCGAATTTGCCTAAGATTGAACTAGGTGTTGAATACCTTGGTGTATAGCTTTCAAAACGCAGCTCGGAACGTAGAGTTCCGTTCTTTATGGCTGAGCCGAAGTCAATCAGATGCACTTGCCCTTGAGGAGTCAATACGATGTTAGATGGCTTAATGTCACCATGAACAAACCCAAGTTTGTGGATTTGATGAATCGAACGCTCTAGCAAGGTAATCCAGTTGGCAGGGAAGTTGTTTGACTTTGTCGGTTCGGTTTGGATTTGTAATAGTGTTTTTCCACTAATGTGGGAAAGGACTAGGTAGTCACTCTGCTGGTTAGAGAAATAATCGCAATATTCTGGCCAGTTATAATTGGAGTTGGAATAGAGAAACTCAGCCTCTTGTTTGAGAAAGTGACGGTGCTTTACTGTTTGAGCATACTTTATAGTAACGACGCCCCAGCTAGGGTGCTGAGCTTGAAGTACACGTCTACTTAATCGAGAGAGATTAGTATAGCCACGGTTAGTTAGCTCCTGCTTGAGCTTTGCATCGTCCGAAATTTTTCTCTTCAAAGTAACTCTGCCAGAGTGTTGGAACCAAAGGAGTAGCAACTTATCGACAGAGAATAATTGTTATAAGGTTGAGCTCGCTTTGATGTACAAAGCGAGCTGCTTAAGGGGGCTTTACTAAATATCACTTGGTAACGAGAATCCAGAGAAGAATCCGGGAACAAACGGGTTCGACTGACCCTGAGTTTTGATGGTCAGTTTTACTTTACTCTCACCATACACAAACTCAACTTGTGTATCTTGAGCGGATGAAAAACTCACGTTTGGACCGAATAATCGGAACCAACTCCATGTACCTTTGACTGTACTTTGGCCAATTGTAGAGTCTTGTGTGTTCAATTGGACTCCTAGTTTCTCGATGAACTCGGAGTCTCCTTGCCATGATTGCTGACTCCATAAGGTCGGCCCGTGACGGTAAGTGAAGATCGGTTTGTCCGAAATGATTGAAAAATCGGTAATATTTGGTGTCATATCAATAGCTTTTACTTGAAAGTCGATCTGAATGTTTGATGGATCAGCTAAGAAAAGAGCATTTTTAATATCCGAAGCTTTGTCCATCATTGTCCATACATCTGGCGTGATAGATAGCGCAGTACCAGGCAGCAGCCCTGGTAAGTACGGTGCATCTTCATTGTTTTTAACGAATCCATTGAGGCGATTTTGAGAGAACTTATCAACTATACCGTTTGTTACGAAGAAGGCCTTGAGATCAGCAACGCTCGCATCCAGTTTGGACTGTCGGTTAAATGGATAAAAAGACGCCAATCGTTGTTGGTATGGTTGATAAACTTCGTTTGACCATGCTGTATTAAGGTGTTCATGAGCTAATGACATCACCATTTCGTTACTTTGATGAACAATCTTACTTATCACTTCTTCAGCTACAGCTAAATGATCGTTTGATAAGCTAGATAATGAAGCAATAGGGTTACCAGCTTGCAAAGTCACAGATAAAGTATCGAAGGCTACTTTTTGAGGTTCTTTGGTTTCGTAAAACTTGTCTGCCCATTTATTTGCGGTAATAACCGCATTCAGCAGATTGTCTATTGGCTTCTTCCCTTGATCGTTGGCAGATACCTGCTTCTTGTATGCTTGAAAGCTTAAACTTATCTGGCGTGCAGATTCTTTTTTATCTTGGTCTTGAATTGGTATGATCGCAGGATCTGGCGATTTACCTTCCTTATCTGGTATTGCGAGTTCTACATAGGTGTACTTAGCAACTGTTGAGTACAGGCTGACCAGTGGGTTATTGTTTGCACTTGATAGACTAGCGAATGCTTTTTTTAGTTGTGCAGGATCCGCTATTTCATTGACTTTTACATTGCTAATGAGATCTCGCCAATAATTTATGTAGTCATTTTGATAAGTTTGCTTTAGTTCACGGCTGATTCTGTGCATTTCGAGTGCACTCGGATAGGCCCCTGCAACCCCTTCATATGATTGTAAGGCTGCTTTTAGAGTAGGTGAGTTGACGGATAAGTCGAGCTCATTAAACCCCGCTGGTGTATAGATATATGGAACCAGGTAGCCCACATAACTTGTTGGGAATTGTAGAACTGAACCCCAATCATCGCCTAAATCACTTCGAATATCGACGCGCTTTGAGTAGGTTTCTGAACTTTGAATGTGTTCATACAATAGAGTTCCGATACCTGTTTGAGTAATGACTTTTTTCGCTAGATTCTCTAAATCGTGATTTGATTTCATTGGTGTTAGGTTACGCGCGAAGATGTCATTCAGTAGTACCTCTAGTTGAGCAATATTGACACTATCTGCTTCACCTTGGTCTTGGAATGTACGCATGTAATAGTTTTTAAGCTCATGAAGGTTAGTCCTATTTTTACTGAACAATAAACGGTAGTTATTCAGCAAAGTCAGAGTTTTAGATTGATCTTCGAGATTAACGTACACAAATAGATCTTTCTCTAGGGTGTTTTCCATAGAAGGAATCAGTACTTTCTGTAACGCTGAAAAATATGCCTCTTCGACCTCTCCTTTGATACTAGAGTTAGGCATAAATGGCAGCGTATACCATGGCTCAGGCTCATTATAGAGGTTATAAATTCGCTGTAATGAAAACAGATTAGGTATGTTTTCAGCCATGTTTTCGATGTCGTAAGGAGATGCTGATATCGCTTCTTTATAGCGCTCAAGCATTACATCGGCTTCAGTTTCTCGTTGATTCTGGAAATCAAAGTCAAACTTAATCACAAGTAATACGGCGGTTAGTAAGCTAGCCCAAGATAGCGTGAAAATCACTTGGTTAACTAACAATGCGTTTTCTTTACGCTTGTTTACCCCAACCAGTTCGTGTTCGGATAAAATCACGTGTGTCATAAGGTATTGAGCAAAAAGGGTCTGGTTAACCGGAATCTGCTCATTGTGTTGATAATGCTCATGACCTACCGAATAAGATACAGTGCTCGCCAACAAGTCAGACTGAGCTGAGCTTTGACCATCATGAGTAAAGTAAAATCCGCGGAATTGAAGAGCGTCACTAAGCTGCTCTCCACGGTACAAGCGGTTGAGGAACAACCAAAGGTTTTGTTTCAATAATCCAAACTGGAAAGGGGCGCTAGCAATTGAGTTTCGATAATCCTGGTTGAGTTGACCTGCAAGCGCGTTGCTCATGTTGGCTATCAACTCACTGATTAAATGGTCGTATTCATCATTAAACCAGTCTGCGTCGATACCACCGTGTTTAGAATAAGGAGCCGTGGCACCGAATACTTCGTCTCTTTTTGATTCGTCAAATGCTGAGAAAAACTGACAAAAATCGCTGATGCTACCCATGTTAGAGATAACGTTATAAATAGGTAAGCTGACCCCAAAAGCCTGATTAAACGTTTTTATTGTCGATTTTAGTTCATCAGCTTTTTGTGTTATTTGTTCGTTATTTTCCAACAATGAAGCTACGTCAGTCGTGAGTAATAAACCATTCGCGGCCTGCCTCGGGCGCCATGCTGTTAGGGACTGACAGAGTGTTTTTAGGTATTCTGGGTGTTGATCTTCGCCAGTGCTTACCGAAATTAAAATGGAATGCTCGCTGACCCAAAATAGGATTGGAAATTCAATATCACTACCAAAATGGTCGAGCTTATATGACTCATAACCCATTTGAGTGATGATACTTTTGTCTTTATTCGGATTTTGACTCAATAGTAGGTAGATTGGCAGGTCGTAACGACTTGTTAAGCGAGCTTTTGGTCGCTGTTTGCTGACCATACGTTTGAAATGGTATGCCAGTTGCTTTTGTCTTTTCTGAATCAGCGATTTGTCGAATGACTCTTTTTGTGATGGTTCACTGCGGTTGATAAGAACCCAGTAACATACTAAGCCTACAAGCGTCGATATAATAGCGGTGGTAGCTAAAGCCCACGTCAAATATGCGTTGAGAGGTGTTAGTAGAATTATGCTAGAGACGACGGTAAAAAGGGCAAAAGATACTAGGATCGAGATACCTACTGTTTTTTTTGTATTGCCCGATTTGTTTGATTTAGTTTTCGGCATAATCAGTTTGATTCTTCCTTGTTTAAGTCAGGCGCAGAAGTACGAACAATAATGGCGTTTATTTGGTCGTTTTCTACGTACCATTCTTTTGTACTTCTTGCTTCTTCTTTTGTGTTTACTCTTAATATCACGCGGTAATATTTTTCATAAGGAGAAGAAATAGGCTGATAAACTGATGGTGACAGGTTATCAATAAAAGCGTCAGCGCTTTGCTTACTAGAGAAAGTCGCAAGTTGCACCAACCAATGTGATGAACTTGGTGTTAACTTGTTGCTTTGCAATACTTCTACAGCATCAACTTTACTTGCGTAACGAGGAAGAGTCGCTAAGTCTTTATCTTCGCTTATAAAGACAATATCTTTTACTTCGCCGGAGACGATGTAACGCTGACTGAAATTAGGCAAATACGTGAAGTCACGAGCTCGTTGAGCGTGGGTGTTGGTATACCAGAAATCGGTTAAGCCAATGCTCGTTGCGATTAAACAAAAGAAGAAAAGGCTAGTGATTAAGTAACGTTTGCGCCTTGTTGGCTTCCTTACTTCCGGGAGCTTCACTTTGATACGGCAATGAACGCCACTAGTATTGCGATATTGGCTGATGGTTTGCTCTAACTGATAGGTGAATGCTTTCAATTGGTCAGCATTACCTTCACGATATTGGCCTTTGAATCCAATATTTATGAAGAGGTAAATTATCTCTAGAAGGTCAATCAGTTTGTGAGGCTGTCGTGCTGCTTTCTCTGCAACAGAGAAAAACAACTCACCACCATTGCGCATGCCGAAGAGCTCGCTAAGTAGTGTTTTGTTTTCCCAACCGTTTTTTTCTCCCCACTCGGAGTAGATGATGAATTCATCAATGACCACTGCATACAAAAAGCAGAGTTTATCGATAACAGCAATAGGGTAGGTAAGCTCGGTTGCTTGAGCTTTTATGTCGTTTATACCCTGTATCAACTGTTCTCTAAAAATTGTTAAATCTTCAGGTTCAGATAAAGTTGAGAGCTTGAGCGTTTTGGTTAGCAAATCGCTACTGATATTGAATAATTGATTTTCTGCCTTATCAAAGTGACGCAGAAACTCTTCTTGGGCGCTGGTGGAATGCACAGCGACCAATTTAGAGGCTACCTGATCAGTTTCGGTATCCGTAGAGCCTTTTGGCGCTTTGTCGATAATGAGTGTTTCTTCATCTAAGTAATCCATAACCATTATCTCAACGCATATAATACGACTTCAAGGGTTGGTATACGAGCATCGACATGCAAAGCGATGGCATCGCGAGTATCGAGCATATCCAACCAATTTCTATCTTTGGTATCGACTTCAAAATAAGCCACACCTTGCATTGGCTTAAGCTCACTTGGCGCAATAGGTAAGGGTTTCAAAGAGATACCCGACAGAGAGCTTCTTACTAATTCGACAATTTTATTATTACTGCTTAGCTTAGCGGAAATCGGAAATAGTTCATTGAGCTCAGTGCTACTGATATCAGATTTAACGCTTAGAACGAAACGTCGGTTATAGACGCTACTAGGATCTTTGATCAACGTACGCAGTAACCTACGCTTTTCAAACAGTGATATATCCCACTTGAACTCGATAACAGAGTCTTGTTGAACCAATGTTAGCAAGTTTCTAAGACTCGAAAACAGCGGATTAAAGTTGTCATATAATTTGTCATACTTTAAAGGCGGGCATTCATCAGGAATCGCCGGTGTTAGTGCCATGACCTGAGCCTCAAACTGCTTCAATTTAGAGTACAGTTCGTGAGTCGGGTATTTGGTGTTGCTGATGGTTAATTCGAACCACGGTAACCATGAGCTCAGAGTTTGAAGCCATAAAAAGTCTTGCATCATAGATTGAGGACTTTTTTGGTCTTGTCCGGCTTCAAGACGTTTCAAAAGGTTTTGAGCTCGGTTACTGACGAGTGCGTGAATCTCTTTAACTCGTTCGACAAGCAGAGTTGAAGCTCCGTAATGTAGACATGCGGGAATAAAAGATCTGTCATAGATCACTTCGTCTGAATCACTGACTTCTAATATCTTAGCAACAGGAATCAGAGTAAAGCCAGACGTATCTTCACCGGCGAATTTTAGCCCGATATTAAGCTGTGCGACATCGACTTCAACGGTCGAGTTTTCGGATGTTGATGTGTCAAATACATTGATTGATTGGGTGATATAGCGACTTTGCTCTTGTCCATCTTCACAATAATCATTGTTACCTTGTAAAGAAATCGGTAAGGCGAGGTAAACGATGGTTTCTATGGTGCCTTGAGGTATATCGACAACGATTTCTTGCTTAAGGTTGAACTGAGTTCCATCGGGAAAGACACCGGAGCAGCTCGGTATAGACAGTTTACCAATCTTCAATAGATCGTGATTAAGTACTAATTCGGTGATGCCATAAAAAGGAGAGAAACCAGCTAGTGTCTCGATATTCTGACGAATGTAGTTCTGCACATAGCGATCTTGTTGCTGAAAGTGCTGAGGTGCTATAAACATTCCTTCTTGCCACACTACTTTTTTGAAAGCGTCCACGTAATGTCCTTTTCTATTATTTTCATATATTGGCTTGTGCATTTAAAGATTTACCACCAGCTAGAGTCTGGCTGAATTGCGGTTAACTCCGCTTTCTTACCAGTAATCGTTAACTCTAAAGTTTGCTCTGGATCTGCTGGCATAATTAAAACAGTTTTCGCTGTGCTGTTTTGGTAATCGGCGAATTCAATCAATGCAGCAATATATTGTGTGTTCTTGTTAATATCTAACGCGAGTTGTTGCTCTGAATTCGGTAGTACAATAGGCAATACTTGTTTTGATACTAAGTTTGCAGCCAACAACTGTAGATCATTATTGTATAAATCAATAAAAGGCAATTGTTTAAACAGTTGCTGATCTGTGAGTTGGTAAAGCCTAACGACAACGGGGTTGGCTTGGGCGTTATTGTATTGGTTGACTGTCGTATCCGCTTTAACTGTCAGTGAGTACTGAGTAACAACCGGGGCGGGGTCTGACGATGAGCACGCCGTTATCATTAAACAAAGAGACAATAGCATTAAACGTTTCATTCTTGCCTCTCACTTTGCTTTTGCATATTCTCCATAAATAATGCTTTGAACTGACGTCTGAAATCACCATTATCTTGACGGTGTTGGAAGTGCTTTCGATAGATCTTCCAATATTTTTTATCCTTGTTAGAAAAAATGCCGTCACTTACATATTCGCTAAACTGGTTTTCAAGTTGCTTTGGTGCAAATTCGTTTAGAAATTGGTCTACCGTTTGTTCTAATGCCTCAAAAAGAGCTTTTTGTTGTAGTTGTGGGTTCTGTAAGTATTGTTGGTTTTTTTCCGTCAGTGTGATGAGTTTGTCTATCGACTCTTCAATTCGTGTATTGTTCTCGGCATTGACAGGAAAATATTCCAACTCAGGAGAGGGCAGGGAGCCACCTCTGTTGTTAACGACTTCATCTACTTCAATGTTGGGAACGACTTTATCGCTATCTAAATCTTCAAAGGGGTCTGACGAAAACGGATCGTCACTCAGAACATTCGTTGAAGAGAAGTTTGAGGCTTTCTTAACTATCGTGACCTCAGGCGTAGTATCCAAAAAGTCTGTGTCATTGTCGTTAAGCTTTAAGTTGAAAGGTTCTATAAAAAGATCATCCGGCTTGGTGTTATTCGTAGCATCCACTTTAGGTGCGCTTAACAGGCTAACTAACAGTGTGTAGTGACCTAATTTTATAATATCGCCATCGGAAAGTATGTATTCTTTCTCTTTTATCAATGATTTATCGTTTAACGTAGCCCCATTGTTACTAACGTCTTTGATGACGTACCCGCGTTCAGTGGGGTAGATTTGGCAATGAGTTCTTGAGACCCATTTGGTTTGGTCAGGTAGCGCAATATCACATGATGGCGAACGACCTAAGCTTCCGCCATTTTCAGGCAGGTAAACGACTCTAGAGGTAACGACCTCTTCAGCAGGTATGGAAATCATGTGGACACTGATAGACAATGGTTACTCCTTGCACTTGGATATAGCTGAGTTAAAACTATCTAAAAACCCGGAATAGGTTTTAAGGAATCGATTTGAAAAGTAGACCCCCATATTTTTGGTATCTAAGTTCATCGAGTTGAAGTAATCGAGTGGCAATGAGGCCTTCTCAAGTTCTCTTTCGAAGACTAACCCATCTTCTAGAACAACATCAATTTCCCTTTGCTTTAAAAGCTTTAGTAGTACTTTAGCATCTCGTGGCTGCATTACGACGTTAAACCCGTTTCGTTTGAGCCAAAACCATTTACTAGAGCCAAATTTTGCAGAAAAATTCAGATTTAACTTTGATAGTTCATCAATATCAGGCTTTACTCCTGGGCCAAAATACCAATTTAAAGTCTGTTGTGCGATTGGTTCGGAGAGTGTTGCATACTCGTCACGTTCAGAGGTTTGGGTCGCAACGAAGAAACCGTGTTGTCCGCCACCATGAACACGTAGTTGTGCGTCAGACCAAGTTGTCATGGTCAACTGATAAGGTTGGCCCATTACGCCTAATGCACATTTAACCTTGTCTAAAGCAATTCCTTGCATCTCAGAATTTTCATAGGTTTGGTAGGGAGGCCAATCTTGCGTCGTGAGCATTAATCGAGATGGTCCAATTTGAACTTGAGCAAAAGTATTCATTGACCAAACGGTAGCAATGAGCAGAGTTGCCAACGGTAATTTAATTGCAGAGGCTCTAATTAACATCAGTAGAGTGTCCTATTAGCTCAGAGATTTTCAAGATAGAGACTGGCGGGTAATAATCGAGCTTATGTGCAGCCTCGATATTAACAATATATGAATATTGGCTTAGTGATTCTATTGGAATGTCCGAAGCTTTTTGGGTTCCTTTTAGTATGTTTTTCGCTTTGTATCCGGCGAATTGGCCAACATTGTAGTAACGGCTAACAATACCAAATAAGGCTTTATGGCTTCTTATTGGGCTTTCGGTTGCTGAGAATGTGGGGATACCTTTTGAATGTAGCCTTGATACTACCTCGCCTCCTTGTGCAATGATGTATGAATCAGGCGGCAAATATGCCATATCAATACCTTCTTGTTTCATATTATCAATTGTGAGGCTAATTAGGTTGCTGTTTGACCTGATTTTATCAATATTTAGCGGGTACAAGATAACACGCTTGTTATGAATTTCCGATAACTTAAGCATCTTATTTGCTGTGATAATCGAATTATTTTCTTCGGCGTTATATATCACCCCAATACTTGAAACGTTAGTCAGCTTTTCAATCGCTTTAAATTGTATTTCATGAGGTACGATATGGGATACCCCGGTAAAGTTTCTTTCTTTTGAAGATAAATCAGTTACCAATTTAGAACCAACAGGGTCGGTAACAATACTGAAAACCACCGGTGTAGAGTTCGTCTTTCTAAATTCGCTTGGTTCATTATAAGTACCTAGTAGCTCAAGGGTGATAGTAGTACCGAATGAATAAATAAGGTCAGCGTTCTCATATTTTAAATCTCTAATATTTTGTTTAAGTTGATCCTTATCGCTGTTTGCATCGAGAACCGTGAATCGCACATCAACGTGTTGTGTTAAATAGTCCATAAAACCTTGCTCTGCATCAGTTACTCCTCGCCACAATAAAAGGACAACGTGTTTATCATCACTTTTGGCAAAGCTGAAGGGAGTCATTAAAATAAAGGTGATAACTAAGACTAAAAATCTCATGATTGAACCCCTAATTTCTGTTTATCGGATTCTAGAAATAATGAAAAGAACAGAATTAGACTGAATGAACTTAGGAGTAATGAAGCCCCAAATATAAGGATGGTATTATCGTAACCAAAAATACTCAAGCATACGCCTGCTAGCATAGGTCCCGTAATATTTCCGATGCGCTCGGTGAGCCTGAAGATACCGATAATTTTTCCTTTTTCAATTCCTTGGCCGGAGAGTAGTTCGATGACCAGCGGTATTTGAGGCGAAACACAAATGCCATGTGCAATACCGATAATGATGACGATCAATAACACTCCCAATGTTCCTTGGAAGAAGTAGAAGTTGAGTAATGCAAGAGAAGAAAGTAGCCCACCAATAAAAATGAACGCCATTTTATTTTTGAGTTTGTCGACTAGAATTGCGCTCAATGGTGAAATGACGATGATTGCAAGACCGTAAGCCATAATTACGCGGCCAGAAACTGAGCTACTTTCGCCCAAGAATTGAAGATAAACCGGGCAAATATAATAGAGGAAACCAGTAAGTACAATCTTCGCTGGTATCGCACTGAATAGCGTAATTAACGCAAAATATTTGTTGCTTAACAAGAGTTTAAAATCTTTTAAGTTGAGGGGTTTACTTGAGTTGGTTGTGCTCGATTTATCAAAAAACACATAGACAAGTAAGACACTGAGCGTTGCGATTAATCCTGCGAGCATAAACGTCTCTGAGTATCCAAGCTTCTCCGCAAGGATTCCCCCAATCGCGGCTCCACATAGAGAGCCAGAGAAAAATGATGACAAGAAAGTCGCCATTCCTTTAGTACGATTAGAATCGTTGGTGGTATCTGACACATAGCCCTGTGCGGAAATAAAAACGATACCATAGCCAACCGCAGTGAATGCACGTGCTATCAATAAGAATTCGAGGGATTGAACGAAAGCAGTAGCGATTAGCCCTATGCTTGTAATTAGCCCTCCTGTCATCAACGAATGTCTTCTGCCTACTTTGTCTGACCAGTATCCCGCAAATGGGAGTGAGATCGCCCAACACAACATGAACAGTGAAATTGGCAGGCTAGTCACTAGGTTTTCAGGAATCCAACCCGTTATGTTGTCCAGTGAAGACACGAACCTAGGAAAAAAGGCTAGTGAGGACGCTTCCGAGAGTACCAATAAAAATAGTGGTAAGCGAATGAATCGAAAGTCTTGTTTATCAATATCTTGTGAAGGCTGAGCTGGCTTTAGCTTAATAATTGCTTGGTTAGCTAGATGAAGCAGTTTGCCAAACTCGTCTCGAGAAGAGGTTTTTGCCAAGTGATTTACTATGTCTCGGTTCACAAGCATGAATAGTTTCTTTACTTGGTTCCAAGGGGAAATAATCATGAAGTTACACATGAACAGAATTATTTCGGAGACGACAAGGCAAGAGGCGACCAAAACGGTGATCATATCCATGACGCTTTCTTTCAGCATATTCATGATCAAGTTGTTGTCGGTTGTCACCTTCAGCTGCATTGTGTGACTTCTGCTATTATTGTTGTTGTTGCTATTATCGAGGTTGTCGCTATTAAACGTTGATACGCGTATAGACGCGTGTTTAACATTTCCCTCAGGATAATGATAAGAGCTACCAGACTCCCCGTTAAAAGTAATAGATAGAATCTCACTGTGGTTATCAACGAAGAAAGCAAATTCGTCTTCTAAGCCATGCAGTCTGTTGTCAGGAACGCCTTTATTGAGTAACCCTTTAATCATCTGATTTAGTGAGTCACCAATCAGGGTTGATTTCTGCTCGAGTTTAACTTCATAAATCTGCGAAAACTTGTCCAGAGATTGATAAGAAACACCTAAATTAGCAATAATCGTTAACAGGATAGCAAGAGAAATGATAAACACGGGAAAGTGTTTTGTTTTCAATTTCTCGAACTTGGACAGTGAATCGGGAGATTGCAGTGCCTTATGTGCTTGAGCTAACGTAGGAAGTAAATCGCTAGCTCCATCAGAAGTTTCGATTATCGCAGTTGCGCCTTTAACACGGTCTACAATCCCTTCTAACAGATATTTCAATGCTATAAAGGCAAATACGCAAGACAGCACTATCCATATGACTGAATACAAGAATTGATCCTTTAGCAAGGACGCTTTTTGTTGGTCTAATAGTGACGTAGAGTAATAGAGCTTTATTTGGCCTTCAACTAAGCCGAAAGAGTTGGTTATATTAAGTGATAGCTGACGATCGTTTGCTTGGTTGTGTACACCTGTGCCAAATAGTTGTTCACCAGAGGTAGACACCACCATTAATGCAGTAATGCCATCAACAAACTTTAGCCTACGATCCAGTATACCTTGTATGTTCGATATAGCTGGAAGCGGCAGGCCTAAACTGATCGCTTGATTGATATCATTATGTGTTTCTTCTAACACGATTCTATAGCTAGAATCGGAAGTTTCCGTCAGCCTTTTCTCGAAATTAAAATAGTTCAGCGTTGCATTTAACGTGATGGAAAACAGCAAAACCGCCATGATGGCGAACATCAATTTGACCCTAAGTGACAGGCTAAATGATGTCGGATTGGTGGAGGTTTGGCTGGTCTTGCTGTTCATTGGTTAAGGCCTACTTAATAGATAAATCGAAGTCAGCACTGTTGTTCGTTGCGCTAACTGTTACTTGAGTAATGGGTTCGCTGCGGCTTAATCGCCCGATACATTCTTCGGCCAATCTTGGCATCAGTGAACGGTTAATAATTTGTTCTACAGCACGACCGCCAGTAGTTGGGTCGGTATTACGGTCGACCACGAACTGGATGAAATTTGCATCCCAAGTGAATGAAGCCTTATATTGCTCCGCAAGTTTCTTTTTGATTCGATTTAGTGATATTTCTGTGATTTTCGCTAATTCTTCATCGTTAAGTGGGTAGTAGGGAACAATGGTAGTTCGGCCTAAAAATGCAGGTTTAAAGTATTGTTGCAGATCCGGACGTATTGATTCGAGTAGCTTGTCATTATCGATGCGATCGGTAGTCTGAGCACATACATCGCAGATAGCTTGGTCGGCAGCGTTCGATGTCATAATAATGATGGTGTTCTTGAAATCGACGGTTCGACCTTCGCTGTCTTTGATATGACCTTTATCGAAGATTTGATAAAACAGATCATGTACGCCAGGGTGAGCCTTCTCCATCTCATCCAATAGCAATACAGAATAAGGGTTGCGTCGAATCGCTTCCGTCAATACACCACCTTCGCCAAAGCCTACGTAACCTGCTGGTGAGCCGAGTAGCATGGAAATTTTATGCTCCTCTTTAAACTCGGTCATGTTAATAACGGTAAGATCGTTGCTTCCTCCGTACAGTTGCTCCGCAAGTGCCATGGCAGTTTCAGTTTTACCGACACCACTTGGACCACACATTAGGAACACACCAATCGGTTTTCGATTATCCGTTAAACCCGCTCGGGAAATACGAATTGCTTTTGCTAGTTCGTTCTTTGCGACATCTTGTCCTATTACTCGAGTATTAAGTTCATCTTCCAAGGTCAGCAGCTTAGCGATTTCATCGCTCATCATGTTACCAACCGGGATACCAGTCCAATTCGCAATCACCTGAGCGATAGTGTTATCGTCGACCATGGCATAGACGAGGGGCTCCTCACCTTGTACGTTTGCTAACTCGATACGCAGGCCGTCGAGTTGTTGCTGCTTGTTGGCGTCAACCGCATTTAGCTCTTGTGCTTCAGTTATCTCTTGCTGAATCACTTTAATTTGGTCTACTAATTCAATCTCTTTTTCCCAACGCGTGTAATACGCAGCCAACGTTTGTTGGTTCTCTTCTATCGATAGTGTGAGCTCTTTAATCAACTCAGCGCTGTTGGAGAACAGTGCCTCTTCTTTTTCTAATGCTGATTTTTCGTTTTCTTGATAACGAATCGTCTGTTCTAGTGTTTCCAATACTTCTGGCTTCGCGCCTTGTGTCAGTGCGATTCGTGCACTGGCAGTATCAAGTAGGCTAATGGCTTTGTCTGGCAGTTGGCGACTTGGAAGGTAACGGATCGATAAGTTGACAGCTGCTTCAATCGCGGATTCAGCAATAAAAGCGCCATGGTGAGCTTGCAATGAAGCAGCTACACCACGAAGCATTTGCATCGCATCTTCTGCGTTAGGCTCTTCAATGGTTACAACTTGGAATCGGCGTGTTAGAGCTGGATCTTTTTCGAAGTACTTTTTGTATTCCGCCCATGTTGTCGCAGCGATGGTTTTGAACTCACCACGCGCCAGGGCTGGTTTTAGAAGGTTTGCCGCGTCGTTTTGTCCAGCAGCGCCGCCAGCACCAATAAGGGTGTGAGCTTCATCGATAAATACAATGATGGGTACTTCTGAGCTTTTTACTTCATTGATGACGTCTTTTAAGCGGTTCTCAAACTCACCTTTAACGCTAGCACCGGCTTGCAGTAAGCCAAGGTCTAAAGAGTGGATTTGTACGCCTTGTAGAGCACTAGGGACTTCATCGGCTGCAATTCTTAACGCTAATCCTTCAACAACAGCGGTTTTACCTACGCCTGGTTCACCGACCATGATCGGGTTGTTTTGGCGCTTACGACACAAGATATCAATCGCTTTTCTTACTTCTGCATTACGGCCTGAAATTGGGTCGATGTTGCCATCAATAGCCTGCTGAGTAAGGTTTACCGTGTATTTGCTTAGAGCGGCGTTACCCGCGGGGGTACTATCGACCGCGCCATTAGCTGAAGGTGCTGAAGAGTTACGTGCAATAGGAGTTTTCTTGATGAGACCTTGCAGAGACTCAAGTGAAACATTGCTTAATGATTCAAGTTGTAAGGTCGTCACACCTAATACATTTTGCTGCATTAGAGCTTGAATAAGGTGTAGGCTGACGATCTCTCCATGCCCGTAGTTAACTGATGCAATCATCCAAGCGTCTTTGATTAATTCCGTTAAGCCGTGGCTTAACGTCGGTTGACCTTCATTGCCTTTTGGTAGCATTGAGATTTTCTTTGTCAATTCACTGACTAAGGCATCTATTGAAAGTTTCTGAGATTCACACAATGTCATTAGCATTGGGTCTTTCTGGGAGATAAGCTGAAGAATCCAGTGTTCAACCTCTATAGCTCCAACACCTTGATTCATTGCTGAACCAGCAGATGCTTCGAGCGCCTGCTTTAGGGCAGGTGCTAGCTTGCCTACTAAGTTAGTGAGCGTTACTTGTGTCATTGTTTATTCCTTATATTTCTATAATCTACACGAACCATATTGCGAACTATAAAAGCAAAATGTTTACAATTTTATCAGGACTATGCTGAGGGGCAAGATAATCAATCTCCCCTAGGCGAGCTGCAATAGAAACGTTGCTTGATAAACGGGGTTTGGTTAAATATGAACGCTTAACGTTCAAATAGATGGCAACTGGCGTGTTGTCTTTTAAGTAATGCTGAGTTAAAGACCACATGGATTTCGCTAATTGGTCATCTTGCTGAATTTCTAGGAATTCAATCCTGCTTTTTGGAGTAACAAAAATACTCAAATTGTTGAAATTAACGAGGCAGGTTCTTCCTACTAAGAAACCTTGGCCTAAACGGCTATTGAAATCCTGATTTGTACCTAGTCGTGTCAATGAACCTGTAGGCAATAGGCGACGTTCAAATGCCTTACATTCGACATCGATTGAGTAAGGAAAAAAATCATTAAGTATCTTTTTTAGCGTTGTAAGGCTACGGCTTTGTTGGCTAAGTAATAGTGAGTATTGCAGGTATTCTTTGTGTTCTTTCCCAAGTGCTGAAAAATGATTCAATAACGCCGATTTTTTGGAATTCTGTTCGTTTTCAACGAGTAACCAACGTTGCACATTAGTTCGATAGGTGATTTCAAAGTGGCGTTGATTAAACACATCCAGAAAGTCTTGAAGTGAATGATCGTCGTTGTGTATCGAGCTTAACAACTCTTCATAAATATAATTGGGAATTACCCCTTTTACACCAGAAAGCGCTTCTTTTGCCAATCTCAGCTTTGCCTTGTTTCCCTTTAGCGAAAAGTACTGAATTTCTTGAGGGTTTCCGGTTGGCATTGCCTCAGACTTCAATTGGATCTGTACCTGAGTAGAGCTGTGAGACTGGAGTCGTTCCAATAGTCTTATTGCTTGCGAGAAGTCGTACTTTTCGGGTTGAGTCGTTAGATCTTCGATGAAATGCTTCATATCGGCTTCCTATAACGATCGATCCAATTGTGCTTATTTTTTAGAGTTACAGGCACAATTGACTACCGTGAATCTTAGGGTATGTTTTTATGAAACCATCTCGCCCATAGAGACGAATCTTAAGTTGAATGTATCTATCAAAACTGCAAAATTGCTGGAAGAAGCGATTCAACACATCGGCAAATGCTAGGTAAGGTGAGGTGGCATCAAGCGTAAGTTCAATCTCGGTTCCGGGCGAGAACACATTCTTACCCAACACACGAATTGCAGACACTTGCGAATTGAATGTAATTGAGTGAATCATCTGAATTTCTGTGCTTGATACCTGGTCGCGACTGCACAAACTCAACATATGTTTGAGTTCAGCTACCGGGTTGCTAGATTGCACCAATGATGTGAAGTTGGTGTTCAATAAGCTAATAAATTCCCAGTGGATGTTTTGGTCGATTTCTTTTTTAATCGGCGCAGACGGCGGGTAAATAGGTGAGAAATCACCGGGTAAATCAATACTCTCTAAGCATTCCAAAGTGCCGATTACACCACAAGCTTGCTTCCCATTAGTACACAGTAACTTGGTACCAAGTAGCTTGCTAAATTCTGTATTTGTCGTGTCCGATAACGAAATCGCTATGCTTACTTCACCAAAGTGATCGTGTTTACTTTGCCAGTAGTCGTAACTTTGATTATGTGAATACTTTTCTTTAAACAGTGGAATTAAAGGAACTTCTCCGTTCGGAGTGATTTCATAGACGTTCTGAATTTCAATAATTTCTATATTGTTGTCACTATGAGCGTCGGCATTGACAGGAACGGATAGAGTTCGGTGGTCATAGGGGATCGGTTCGCCAGTTTGATCGAATAAATTAATCGCAGGCACGACATTGAGCTTGAATACGTCTCTATTAAATAGACGAATGAACTCCGATGGCAGTGATGACATAAACAAATTAATCACGATTTCAGACTCGTCAAATTTGTTCGCGTGTTCAGCAAAGTTTTTTAGTCTAAAGAACTGTCGCTTCTCTTTGAAAAAGAAGAATTCATTGATCAGTTGATAACCGGTGAATTGATTGCCGTGTTCAGGTAAAAACTTAAACTCGAGATCACTGATTCGATTTTTTAGTTGAAGATTATTAACTGTCGAGTGTTGGGCACACTCGGAGTCGGAAATGGAAATCGACAAGGTATTGTTGAGAAGCAAATCGACGAGAGAGTCTGCATTATTTTCGAAACCTTTGACAAAGAAATCGAGATCACCTAATTCCAAATGGCTGAAGTAAACATCCGGGTCACCAGTACTCAGAGATATCTGAACAACCGCGGAGCTTTGGTTAGCTGTTGAAGGTCTGTTGAAACTAAACGGCGCACTCAATGCTCTGGCATTGCTTAAATTAAATGGTGCTATATTGAGTTCATCAACGGTCTTAAATAAGCACTCGTTTTTCGTGTTTGTACTTGAAAAAAGTGAGCCTTTAGGCAAGCGGCTTGATTCAATAGGACCGTCTTCAGTATGAAGTTCAAGATAAGCAACACTAGGAACAGTTTGAATATAAGAAGGGTAGAGAACACTCAAAATACCTTCGATAACTTCAGGCAACTGTTCAGATAGTTTCTTTTCTACCTTTGCGTTCAATAGTGCTACACCGTCGAGTAAGCGAGCCATGCTGGGGTCTTCGATCTTACCTTGATGGATATTGAGGTTTTCGGCATGAGTAGGGTATTCCTGACCGAACTGACCTAACGAACGGCGCACAAAGGCCAGTTCTTGCTCGAAGTAACGCATAATGGGTTCAGTCATAGCTATCTTCTTCTATAGATGTAGTTAAATCGCTTAGTGCGATTCTTGAATCAAAGATTAGGTCTCGTTCACCATTATTGGTCTTCACTTTAGCTATGATGTTGAACGTTAGTGAATTGTCACCTTCTTTACGCTGCTCGAGCTCAACAGATATGTCGTGTAATCGAGGCTCGAAGCTTTTTATCCAAGCCTCGATACGTAAAGTGATCTGAGTGTTTTCTAAGGTTGCGCTCAGTAAATGAACATCTTCGATACCAAATTTAAAGTTCGATCGGTTTACTTCAACGAGCCTATTATCAATTTCTGCTAATGAAGCCTCTGCCTCTAAAAGCTTGGTGAGGTGGAACTTAATATCTTCAATCTCGGCGTCCTGATAGGGCTTTGCATCGCTGATAAAGGTTTTCCAAAAACTCATGATGCTACCTCGTTTAGATCGGTAGTCAGCACAACCTCGCCACTAAAGTAATCAAATTGGTATTGAGGAACGATACGCAGAGTGCAGGCAAAACTGCCAGCTTGAGAATGAGATTCCCTAACACTAACTTTGGCAAAGCTCAATGGATATTTGGACAAGGTTTCTTCATTTGCAAATGAGACATTGCTGGAAAACTTTTCGATCCAGTTTGTTAAAAATAGCTCACACTCGTTGGCACTGTTGAAACTACCGACCATCTCACGAACTTGCACTTTTAGATAATGGGCAATTCTGCAAGACATTAGCGTAGTCTGAATCTGAGTTAACACTTTGTCATTATCGCTCTGTCCACACTGCCAAATAGAGTTATTGCCATTGAAGTAAAACTTATCGGTTAACGGGCTTTTGGTTAATGGAATAAAGCCACTTTGCGCGTAAAAATTAGACAGTTGCCCGAATAAACTAACATCCGCTACTGGTTTTTGCAGGTGGCTGTCAAAATAGTGGCTCGTAGGGAGGTTAATAACAGAGCCTTGCAGCTTGTCATTCCAGCGAGATTTCAGAAAGCCGAACCAGTTCACACGATGAAATTCCCGCATGATTGTGGTCGCTAGTACCATATTGGCTAAGCCCCATGAGCCTTTGCCTTGTTCATTATAAACAAAGCCGACTCGTCGATTTTTGTATGCATCACGAAGACGAACCTGAGGTAGCGCCATGCCAATAAAGCGTGAGCTCGGCTTATTGCGTAGGTCTTGCCATGCTTTGAAATCAGGACCGGATAGAATTTTATTGATTCGCGTTATATCAGAGAGCCAGTCTGCACCATTTTCACCAAAAAAGGTTGGTACTGGAGAGAAAAGCATCGGGCAAAGCGTCGCTTCTCCTAATTTACCTAACAGTTCTACGGTAAATAGGTCGTCATAATTGGCATCAAAATCGATGTCCATCGAGATTGGGTGGCTAAATGTGATGCATCCAAAGGGGTGACCCCCTAAAGTATTTAGCTCGCTATTACCTATCTTGTTATACAAATCGCTGGATTTTGTTGAGTACGCTTGATTGACATCGCTGGATATCTCAGTCCAATTCATATCGAGTAATTTTACATGAGCTCTTTGGTAGCTTATGGGCAAAGATACAAGTTGCTGAAGACTTAACCAGTTGCGTTCTAACTTTTGAAAATCAGGCTCATGAATTATTGCATCGAGCTGTAAACTGAGTGCAGTATCAATCTTCGATATTAGTGTGGATATCAATGAAATCAATGAGGATTTAGAGCGTAAAGAGTGTTGGTCTAGCTCAGATAATAGAGATAAAGCCTCTTTTATAAAGGTATTATCTGTATTATCTAGTTGGTTAAATTTGTTTTGCCATTCCGTATCTAACTTCATAAAAAATTTTGGCCGGATTACTCCGGCCAAATCCCTATTAACCAGGAATCTTAGCAACCATTCGAACTGAGGTTGTCAGCTCTTCAAGTTGTAACCAAGGTCTTAGGTGAGCCACAGCTGAGTAGGCACCTGGCTTACCAGGTTGCTCAACCACTTCGATGCGAGATTCACAAAGAGGGGTTTTTGCGCGTTGCTCATTACCAATAGCACCGGCGTTGGTGTATTGGTCGATCCATAGTTGTAGCTCTCGTTTGATATCAGGAGCTTCAAGGTTTGAACCTAGCTTGTCTCGACCCATTACTTTCAGGTAGTGGGCGATACGGCTACTTGCCATAATGTAAGGTAGGCGAGCAGAGATAGCAGCATTCGCTGTTGCGTCTGGGTCTGTAAATGTTTTAGGTTTCTGAGTTGTTTGGCCACCGATGAACACAGCGTAGTTAGAACTTTTATAATGAACCAAAGGAAGGAAACCAAGGTCTGAAAGCTCTTTCTCGCGCTCGTCAGTTAGATTCACTTCTGTTGGACACTGCTGAAGTAGATCGCCAGCTTCAGACTTGTAAGTTAAGTTAGGTAGGTTTTCTACTTTACCACCGTTATCAAGTCCACGGATAGATGTACACCAACCCGAAGCAGTATATGCTTGAGTCATTTTAAGACCCAGTTCATATGCAGCATTCGACCAAACTAATTGGTCATTGCTGGTTGGCTTTGGACTGCCATCCATATCGGTTGCAAGCTCTTCGTATGCGAATACATCAGTACTTAGACCTTTATCACCATACGGTAGACGAGCAAGAGTGCGAGGCAGCGTTAGTGTTACGTAACGTGCATCGTCACTTTCACGGAATGAATTCCATGCTGCGTATGCAGGAGAGTCGAAGCCTGCTGCTACAGGTTTGCCTTCAGAGAAAGTTTGGAAGCTGTTGAACTCGAACATTTCAGCATTTGCAGCGGCAATGAACGGTGCATGACATGCTGCAGCAACTTCACCCATGTAGCGAAGTAGAGCAACGTCTTCATCTTTTGCGCTAAACTCGTAATCACCAATGAAAGTACCGTAAGGCTGACCACCAGCAGTACCAAACTCACCTTGATAAACCGCATTGAATAATGGGCTTCGGTCAATTGCTGGTGCGTCTTCAAATTGGTCAAGCAGCTCTTCTTGTGTGAAATCAACCATTTTAATCTTTAGATCACGGCCAAGTTCACTCTCTTTAACAAGCTTTTGTAGACCACGCCAAGAGCCTTCAAGTTTCTGCAAGTCTTTCTGCTGCATGACTTCAGATAACTGTTGAGATAGTTTCTTATCTATCTCAGAGATTGCATTCTCAATCGTCTTAGTAACGTTTTTATCCCACGTTACTGTTCCAGAAAGTGCTTGCTCTGTAAGTACAGAAAACAGTTCTTTCGTTGTATCTGCCGGAGTTTGAGTGGTTGCTTCAATCGCTCGGTCTAGAAAGCTGAGTGAGCCTTCTGTCGCTTCTGCTTGCGCTTGATTCTCTGTTTCAGTACTCATTACTCAGCTCCTTCTTCTTTTATACCTAGCTCATCAGAAAGCGCATTAATCGTGTCTGCACTTTGTAGAACTTCTTTAAGCAGTTTTTCTAGGTCACGAGAACGATCGGCTTTAGAAAGAAGTACTTTCAGTTGGTTGCGGGTTTCAACTAGTTTTTTTAGCGGTTCAACTTGCTCGATAATTGCTTCAGGTTCGAAATCTTTCATCGAGTCAAATTTAAGGCTTGCTTCAAACTGGCTGTCATCACCTGCAAGTACGTTGTCTACTTTTAGGGATAACTCAGGGCCAACGCGCTTCATTACAGTATCGAAGTTGTCTTTATCAACATTGTAGAAAGTACGGTCTTCTACTTCTTCTTTGTCTTGCTTATGGCCTGAGTAGTCACCAATAACCCCAACAACAAAAGGGAGCTCTTTGGTTTCTACAGCGCCATTAGTCTCAACGTCATAGGTAATACTTACGCGGTTCTTACTTACGCGTTTATGTTGGGAATTTAGTGCCACGTTAACTCTCCTTGATTAATTACTTAGCAGTTGAAGTGACTTTAGCTGTAGTCGCGTCGAAGCCAACTTCAGGGCCTTTCTCGATCTTACCGCCGTCAGCTTCAATGTAGTAAGCCTTAGAAATTTGAGTGTAGGTTAGGCTGAAAGATTCGCTAGGAAGTGAACCGTCTGTACCTGACATATTGTAGCTAGACATACGAGCCATTTTCATCGTTAGAATTAGGTATGGATCTGCACCAGAACCTTCACGGTTTGGTTTTGTCATAACGATTTCAACAGTGCGACCTTCTGGACCCGGAGCGTACAAGAAAGTAGTTAGATGTGGCGACGCACCATCACAGCCGCGAGAAATGTTAACTTCGCCAAGAGCAACCATGCCTTGGTCAGCATTGTTTGCGTTACCTACATCGATGCCAACACCACGGACAGCGCTCCAAGAAATACTATCGAGTGCGAAGAAACCATCTTTGCCCCCAATTTTTTCTACCGTTGCTGCACCTTTTGGTGTCGTACCTTCAATTCTCATAAAAATAGAAGCCATAATGTTTCTCCTTGCTAAATGCAATTAATGGGCTTTACCACTCAAAATCTTGCATGCTGCCTGATGATGAGTTGGAAGTAGATTCAGATGCTTGGTTGGTATCTGCTGTGCTATTTGGACTAATAGGAATTGGCGTTACTTTGGTTGGTTCCTCAATAGTCGGTTTCGACACCGGAGCGAGCTCTGGTGCTGAAGTTATTACTGGGACGGGCTTGCCTGATAAGTCCAACTTGTCTAGGTTATCCATCCCAGTCATTTGATTAATTTGAGCGATCACACTTTGCTCATTACCAATCATTTCTTGGAGTAGTTCTGGGAAACTCATGTAACCCCAACGAATTGAACGCTCCAATAAAAAGGCGATTGGGCTATGAGGTTCAGTCTCTTTAAAATACTCAGCAATTTTTCGAATTTCCTGAAACGCATGATCACGATTAACAATACCGTTAATACTCGACACGTTTTGAACAATCGTCTGAGTTTGGATTTGAGAGGGTTGGCCATTTGATGATTGAACCTGACCCTTATCTACAATGCTCCCGTTACCTTGATTCACTGGCTCTGAATTATGGCCTGTTCCTGTTGCGGAAATAGGTTCACTTGTGAAGGCAACTGCCGGTTCCGATGCCGAAGGTATTGAATCGCTTTGCTCACTCGTTTCGGTTGAATTTTGGATAACGTGAAAGTTGTCGTCCAAAGGCCAAGGAGCGAATTTTTCTCCAACTAGGAAATGAATCGCGTTGATCAGGTCACGCACGTTGGTTTTGATAAAGTTGAAACTGATCACAGAGGCGCCAACAGCTTGGCACTTTTCAAACAGGTTTTTCTCTGCCATTTCCAGCTCACTAAAGATACTAGCTAAATGTAAGAGTGTCTCTGAAACGCTGTGATCAAACGCGTTCAAGGCTGATTCTTTCAGTTCAGCGATGTTACCTTTTCGTTCAGCTGTGAGGTAATCCCCAAAAGTCACACCTGAACAAAAATCAAGCATTTGAAAAGGTATATAAAGGGAGCTGGAGTCAAGGGATTCACCAACTAACTGAAGTAGAGCCTTAGCTCGGAACTCAGTGATTTCTTTTGCTTTTCCCACATCATCAGAAGCTTTTAATTTAGCGTCTGGCAGCATTGGATTTAGCGTATCCCAAAATTGGTTGATGAAAAGGTTTAAAGCTGGGATAGCTGTAGCAAGGTTATGAAATGGCTGTGAAGTAAAAAGCTGGCTAGTAATGTACCAACCTAATATTTCTAAATCTTTAGACTGAGAGGTGAGTGTCTCTTCAGAAATTTTTCTTAACTCAGCCCAGTTTTGAGTATTTGCATCCACAATTGCTGGGTCGGAAGATGCATCAGGTGTTTCAACTAACTGACGAAATGAAGATTGAGCGCTATTGTAAACGTTTCTTAAACTGCGGTATGCGCTTCGATCTAACTTCAGGTAAGAGCCGGAGGGTTCATTATCCGAAATTGGAGTCAGTAAATGAGCAATATCTGTCATACAGGCCCTGTTAAAGTTATTTGATATCTCGATCGCATAAGGAGTCATTTAAAATTATTATTGGTTATGTTTCATATATTATATTTAACATTTGTATATTCTATCGTTTTTTTTTAAAAAAGTCCTATGCTAAATAGTTATTTACTCAAAAATTTGTACTTTATTCAGAAAAATTGTCCAACAGGTCGAATTTAAAAAACCTTATAAAGCATAATGATTTAACCTCCAATCATTACGGTAGGCATTCCTAAGACAATAGTACCCCCGTGAGCGGTTATATCACCCATACGTGCAGCAGGCTTATTCATGATAAGTACGGTAGCACTGCCTTTGATGATGCTATCTGGGGGACCAACACAAACACACATATCCCCAAGTGTTGCTGCAGGCATATTGCCAATGAGAACCGTCGGTACACCAGGACCAACGATTGGGCCACCGACATGGGGGATTGGTGGAAGTGCGGGTGTCTGCATCGGGCAAACATGCATGTCTGTTAATCTTGCGGCTAACGTCATCGGCCACTCCTGTCATCTGTGACTTTATTATTGGCTGCCTTTGGCAAGCTCGAGAGCAATATCAATGGATTTCTTATAGTACTCGTTGGTTTTATCCCAATTGGGTAAGGCTGCGGAATGGTTGATTGCGCCCGCTACCGCTTTGGAATATAAGAAAGGGTCGGGAAGGACATTGGGTAAATCAGGTGCAACAATACTGCCGGATCCGTTCCAAAATACGGCTTGAGCTAACCAAGATGGCCCACAATTTAGTTGGAGCTTATTCGCAAAGAGTTCACTCTTTCTTCTCTGTTCTTCCGAAGGGGACTTGACCCAATCTTTGGCTGTTGAAATACATTGTTTTTGCATTGTAGACCACACATCGCTTCTCGCATCGAGCGTATGTGCGCCCCACCAAATGGCCTCTCGAACAGGCAATCCGTGAGCAAGGAGCTGAACTAAGTCGAAATATAGCTCGCTTTCCAATAAAGCTTGAATAGAATCATCAATGTTGAATTCGTCATTAATCAGTGCTTGTGCTTCGTCGGAGCTCGAAAATCTGTCGAACAACTGTCTGCCAGTTTGATATGGAATTTTTTTATACATGTTTCTGTCTTACCTGAATTTGTGCTTTAGTGTGGTTTAAATGCTAGCGATTGAATTCACTAATTCACCTTTACAATAGCACCCTTTAATTCACCAAGTACGCCGCCATTAAAAGTACCTTTTAGGCCTGATTTAAACTCGGCACTTAAAGACCCTTCTGCTGTGAGTGTAGTATCCGCTTTAATCGCGACACTGAGTCCTTTAATACTGTTGGAGCTTGTCGCTTCGAGAGCGGTTTTTACACCTGATATCTTGTTCGCGGATGTCGCCTTACTTGTTACGTTCATGCCTTCAAGGTTGAGTGCGCTACTGGCTTTGATATCAATGTTACTTGCTTCAATACTAATCGAAGATGAAGACATAGTGATTTTGCTCGAACCAACCTTTAGCTCAATCTTGTCATCCGCTTCTAGGGATATAGATTTACCTTTGGCAGCGATAGCTTTGTTTGAGTTGAGGGTGTAATTATCTTCTGTTGATACGTTAACTTGTTTGGTGGTTTTCTGGATCAGTTCACCTTTAATGGTCTCTGTCAGGTTGTTCTCTATTTCTTTCGTGAAGTCTTTGGTTGCATGCATGTACAAGAGCTCATTGTCTTTCTTATCGTCAAAATAGAGCTCGTTAGCCAATCCGCTTAACTTGGTGCTAATACCTGTTTTCGTTGAGTTAGCTTCTTTGTAAGGTGGTGGGTTTTTACTATTATAAACGCTTCCTGTGATAATCGGTTGGTCTGGGTCACCATCAATAAAACTGACCAGTACTTCCTGTCCTACTCTTGGAATAAACTGAGCACCATAACCATTGCCAGCCATCATCTGAGCCACGCGCACGTAACAACTCGTTTTGTCTCCGGATGTTTGTGTATCCCAATGAAATTGAATGCGAACTCGACCTTGTTCATCTTGATTAATCTCACCTGCGGTATTACCGGCCACGATGGCGCTTTGTAGTCCGTGTATTTTTGCCTTATCCGTCGGTGATGGATAATTAGGGGTTGACGTGTCAAGAAGGGTAAGGCGTGTTTTACAATGGTTTTCTTTGCTATAACTCGTGTGAAGTTCTACGACTAAATAGTCACCGAGTTGATCTTTGTCTAAATGGGATGATAGTGAAAACCACTTACCCAATTCAAATGAATCGTGTTGCGCTTCGGCTTCTACGGTTTGATAATTTTGCTCGAGCTGTTCAATGCGTCTTTTCACTAGGTTACTGGCAAGGTCTTCCATCCCACCAGTGATACCAAGGTTAGGGTAAAACTGTTTCGTTAGCTTTGTGTTGTTAGCTATTTTGTGACTGGATTTTTTCTGTTTGCTGCTCACGAGTTTAGTTTGTGAGTAATCATAGCTAGTCAGTTCGATGCTGGCGCCATGGAATTGACTTTGTGGCATCCATTTATCGAGTAATGGATTGTTGCCTGAAGGGACTTCAATCATGTCCAGCTTACTGGTATCTGACTTTTTATAAGGGCTCTGAGCGTCCTGTAGCATCATCACATGATCTGAGTCGCTGTGTTGGAAAAAGTAATGAATCCCTTCTTCAGCAAGCAGGCGAGTTACGAAGTCAAAGTCGCTTTCATCATATTGAACACAATACTCTCGTTTGGATGAGGGCATGGTGCCAGCCTTAAACGAGCCACTGAAACCTGCTTGGGTTAACACATCTGAAACGATATCTTTAGTCGATTGGTTTTGATAGACACGGAAAGAATGAGTGTGTATCAATAACCAAAACCACGGCCTTAGTGTGATGCGATAGCTAGAATACTGCAGGTTACTGTCCATACCTAATAACTGAACTTGCGTAACAATGCCGTTGAATACACGCGTGGCTGCTTGGTTGTTAGTGTCGTTAATAAATCGTGTAATCGAAAGCTTTTGACCAAGTTGGTCATCAATTGAAAAGTTTTTTGAGATGAGTGTTAGTTCGATTTTAAAAGGCTTCGATAGGTACTCAGAAATAGCAAAATCGCTGACTGCATGCTCATTGCTTTTAGAATCTTTTGCCACAATCGCACTGGCAGAAGGGGAGAAATTATCCGTCATAGGCTCGCCTGATAATGCTCGAAGATGTTCTAATATTGTGTGGTATCAATATTAATGAACTGACTTGATTTGAAATTATGAGCCTAAATTTATAGCATAAATTTGATAATATATTAAGGTGTATTATAGCTTTCTTTGGAAGGCTGCTTCCTAATTTTGAAGTTGCCTGTATACCGAATCAACTTGAAGGTGCAGGCTTGAGTACCAAAATTTACCGATTCATCCCCATCACAACTTGCCTTAACAGCTTCATTAGCCTCTATGAATCTAATTATATTTGCGGTAGAGCTATATTAGCCGATTGTGACAAAAGATTAGATATGGCACACTATGTTAGAGTAAATAGAATTTAATTATATATGGGCGCTAAAGTTCAATACGCTGGCTGCCTAAGCTCAATTTAACTTTGAAAAAATATTGCTTAATGTGTTGTCCTTTCTTGCCAAAGCAGAACACTTTCGTTTCTGAGCTAATACAGCTAAATAATAAGAGTTTTATACATGCAAAATCAAAATCCAATGTATGCTGATATGTTGAGAGTCTTCTCTAAAGCGGAGCTTGAGGGTGGATCTCTTTTTTCCAAACTTATTGTTGTCGGTAAAACAGCAGGCAAATTAAAGCAAGTTAAAGGGTTAGCAGATGATAGTATCGGGCTCGGTAAGGCTCTTAACTACGCTGGAACTCATGGGATGTCATCGATCAATTCAAGTGCCGGCTATAAAATAGCTTCAGGTGCGACTAAATCAGTTGCTAGCAGCGCAGCTATGAACAATAGTGCGACAGGCGGAGCGAGAGCTGTAATATCAGTATTAAAAGAGAAGTTAACTGAATATTTGTCATCATTGACAGACTTTGGTAATGAAATGAAACAGAAGATATTCGAGCTTCTACCACAAGTTGTATATCAAGCGCTCGGTGCTGTATTACTGAATGCGGCAAAAATCTACACCGCTGTGCACTCTGCTTATAAAGTCATAACCAAGACGATGCATTACCTAAAAACCGAGGGGATAGCAACACTAGCTACTAGTAAGGTTGGTTCTTACGCGATCGTATCGATCAGAGAGCAAATAAAAGCAGTCGTAGTCTCTAACTCACTCGTAATGTTACAGTCTGGTGGAACAATATTAGTGAACTCGCTGAGTGCCGGAGTAGGAGCGGCAGTAACTGGTATTGCCAACGCTATCGTTTCCATTTTTCAGTTTTTTGTCTCGTTTATTAAAAAATGGAGAATGGAAAAAGCATTTATGGAATTCAAGAAAAAATGTACGACTTACCTTACTAACATTCGAGCAATGAGCGACGAAAGACTAGAACAATTCTTTGCTAAACACATACATACAATTCCTATTTTGGCCGCTTACATAGTACGCAATCCGATGTACGGTTCACATTATAACTTTCTAAAAATCCTTGATGTCTCCCCACCAGATCAGTTGAAGAGAATAAGCTTGAGTCGAGGAGTTCGCAGACTAAAATCTAAGATATTGGGGACTACATTTGATAATGATACGATGGCGCACCATAAGAATCTGATCTCAGCTTTCGAATTATTAAAGGGAGATGCAAAAGAATTCATTGATAATTGTCCGATACAACTTAAAAGTAATGATCCCGGTGCACTTCAAGCTTTTAAAGCTGCAAGAGGTGAATTGAACTTTCTTCCTAACAGTCACCTAACTGACAACATAGTCGCACAAGCCTTGCACTTAAGTACTCGAGAAAGATTGTCCAATAGTAACTTCGAAGGTTTTTACTCGAGGAAGATTATCAGATAGTAAGTTCGAAGGATTTTGAACCAGAGTTTCCAGAGTGTCCTTAACTCTTTGTAGCTGATAAGTTTAAGCCGTAATGCTAAGGATGGACAACATGGATAAGAAAGCAGTTAGAAGCTGTTGCTCTTGAAGTTGCTACATTATATTAATTCTGATTAGATCTGATACTTCAATTCGAAACGTAGAGAGTTACTCACTTTGATTAAAGGTGCTAAGTCCGTAATCAAACACAATAAGGGTAACTCTCATGTTTCATATTAGCAATCCAATCATCAAACGCAAAGCCGAGTTACTCTATCTGGGTTCGAAATGATTTAGAAAAGTTTAAGATACGTCTTATTACCTTGATGACAATGGCGTGAGGCGTTTCCATTATATGAAAGCTAATACCATTGAATTAATTATGGTATTAGTTTACTGACGTATATAGTTAATTATCATTTAAAGACATGATTATTGAGATTCAGGACAGAATGTTAGGAGAACTTGAATAATATATAGAATAATGTGTTGCTAGGTTGGTTATGCTACTGTAATAATATAAATATTGCTGGCATGTTACATTTCTGGGCTAGTGGTTATTCAAGGATCGAATAATGACAGACAAAAGAATTTCTTTACGATTTACTGTTGGAGGAATGTTTTTACTCGCGACTTTTCTTACCGCTGTTGTTGCGGTTTCACTGCAATATTACTTCAGTAAAAAAATGGCGACTGAGAATACCTTATCCAAGTTGACGATGGTGTCCCAAGAGTTAAGTAACTATATCGGCGCGGTTGATTCTGACGCAGCCAACACCGCGCGTTTACTTGCTTCAGTGAAACGGTCTATCAGTAACAAAATATCAAAAGAAGAGTCGCGTAGTATTCTTTCTGAAGCCATTAAAGATAACCCTCTCTTTTATAGTATTTACATTGGCTCATCCAATGAAAACTTCTTCCAAATTATTAATCTAGAGTCTGCCCCTGTCGTTAGAGAGAAAATCGGTGCACAACAAACGGACCGTTGGGTTGTGGTTGAGATTCATAATAGAGGGGAGGAGCGCGTCCGTACGACGAAATATTTTGACCAAGAGTTTACGCTAAGAGACTCAACTACGGAGCAGAGCAACTACTTTCCAACAACCAGGCCTTGGTATGTTTCTGCCAATGTTCAGTCGGTCGAAAAAACTCAGCCATATCTTTTTCAGCATTTACAAATTACCGGGCAAACTTATTCTTTAGCGTTTGATGCGAAAATCGAATCTGAAGTTCAACATGTGATTGGTATTGATATTGTGTTGTCTTCTTTGGCTAGCAAACTCTCAGGTACGGCGCTTGGTTTAGCAGAAGATAGTAAGGTTGAGTCTTTCTTGTATTCGAAATCGGGTAATATTATTGCGTCTAACCTCAAGGTTAACAATCAGGAATTGGAGTTTGATGTATCCACATTGATGCTATCGTCTGAACAACAAACCTTGGTTAACGATACCCCTCCGCTGTTAGTGTCTAATCAAAATGATTGGGGGCCGATGGACTTTTCAGTGGCGGGAAAGCCAAACGGCTATGCGATAGACCTTCTTAACATGATTGGTGAGATGACAGGGATCAGGTTTGAATTTGTTAATGGTTTCTCTTGGGGCGAGCTTGTCAGTAAGTTTCAAGAAGGAAGTATTGATGGCCTGCAATCGGTTCAAAATTATAAAAATAATGGCATAGATGGCCTATACACGACTCCAATTTATGAATTGCCATTTTCTGTCGTGACAAGGGTCGGTGCGAAGGTTGTCACTAATTATGCCGAGCTTGAGGGTAAAAAAGTTGCCATTTTATCTGGGTGGTCAATTATTCCTAAGTTAAGAGAGGACTTTCCGAACATTGATTTAGTTGAATTTGAAAACCTAGAGTCTGCATTTAATTCAATTGAAAGCGAAGAGAACTTTGCTTTCTTAGAAGCTGAACCCGTACTCTCGTTTGCATTAGATAGGTTTTTCCAGCCAGGCCTTGTTGTCAATGGGACTCTAGAAGATCTAAAACAGAACTACTCAAATCAATTCCATTTGGTGCTGCAGAGCAAGCATAAACAATTGCTTCCAATTATTGATCAAGCTATCAGCAAGTTAAGTGGTGAACAACTTGATGCCTTAGCAAAAAAGTGGCTGCATGATACCGGCTTTAATACGAATACGACGGTTCCTTATACTGAACTTTATGATTTGACTAAGGAAGCAACGGTTGAAGGTAGTATGGTAAGGGTCGAGTTGAATGGTGAGATTAAGCATCTCTATTTAAAGAAAATAGACACGGGCGAACACTACTCTGAGTATTTTGCGGTATTGATTCCCGAATCTGAAGTCTTCAGTACAGTCAATAAGCGTCTAGCAACCTCTGTTGGTGTAACGATTTTACTGATGAGTTTAACCTTGCCTGTGGCTTGGGTCTTTGGTGCACCGATAGTACGTCCTATTCGCCAATTAGAGAAAGAGACTCACAAGGTTACGTTGCGTGACTATGACAACGTAGCTGTGCTTAATACTCGTATTAAAGAAGTGTGGGAGTTATCTGTTGCTGTAAAAGAAATGGCAATGGAGCTTAAACGACATGAACAGAGGCAAGAGGCGTTTGTAGAGTCGTTTATCAAGCTTATCGCCCAAGCTATCGATGACAAGTCCCCTTATACGGCTGGGCACTGTAACCGTGTACCAGAGCTAGGTTTGATGCTAGCTGACGTGGCTGAGAAATCACAATCTGATCATTTTAAAAATTTTGAGTTTAAAAATGATGATGAGCGCCGTGAGTTTAGAATTGCGGCTTGGTTGCATGACTGCGGAAAAATAACAACGCCGGAACACATCGTCGATAAAGGTACGAAGCTTGAGGCCAACTACAACCGAATTCACGAGGTGAGAACTCGATTTGAGGTATTGTGGCGTGATGCTGAAATAATAGCATTAACGAAACAGCTTGAAGGCAAGCTAGCGAACAAACAAATCCAAACAGAGTTGGCTGAAGCGCAACAGAAGCTACAAGATGATTTTGAGTTTATCGCGACGTCTAATGTTGGTGGTGAATTCATGAGTGATGACAAAGTTGCTCGTATTCGCTTGATAGCTGAAACGACTTGGACGCGTAACTTTGATGATCAACTTGGTCTATCACCGATAGAGGCGTTGAATCGAGCACCGAGTTCAGGCTTGCCAGCGACAGAGCCACTGTTAAGTGATAAACCAGAGCATATAGTGAAAAGAGATAGGCCGTTAGAATTTGACCCGAAACATCAAATTAAAATGGATGTGCCTGAGTATTTATACAACCTAGGCGAAGTCTACAATCTGAGTATTGCACGCGGCACATTGACTGCTGAAGACAGATTTAAGATAAACGAGCACATGCTTGCTACGATTAAGATGCTTGAGAACTTGCCATTCCCGAAAGAGTTAAGCCGCGTGTCTCGTTATGCGTCGACTCACCATGAAACCCTTAAAGGTACAGGCTATCCAAGGAAGTTGACTGGTGACGACCTTTCAATCCCAGAACGCATTCTGGTGATATCAGATATCTTTGAGGCGTTAACCGCTGCCGATCGACCTTACAAGAAAGCGAAGCCAATCAGTGTTGCTGTCGACATCATGCACAAAATGGCGCTGGATGAGCATATCGATATTGAACTGTTTAGGCTGTTCTTAACCAGTGGGACCCACCTGCGTTATGCAGAAGAGTATCTGAAGCCGGAACAAATTGATTTCGTTGATATCAACAAATACCTAGACGTTACTCGTCAGATTGCTTGACTAAAACTTGCTTCGTTAGAGCGAGTTCTATGAATGAAAGGCGCACATGAGTGCGCCTTTTTCATACCTGTGGTTTGGAGTTAAACGGAGAGGAAAGGTGTTGATGCCTATATCTTGGTTGACATCATTGATGGATGGATCTGCGTTTTAAAAGTTGACTGTCAGTTGTCGACACATTGCTTTCGACCAACTTTGGGTCGGCAAGGGTTTTGTTTACTCATTTATGTTTAAGCTTATGAATAATATGTTTTTACTTTCTTTTGTTGCTTCGTTTTACTATTTGTCTGCCGATTAATAAAAATACTACCTTAGTCTAAATTGTCGACAATTAACTTGATTGTCGACAATTCAATCGTGTATTTTATGTTCATGTTATGGAATTGTTGACAATTAAGAATCAGCAATCAGAAGTGAGCAGCGTAAATATGAATACTGCGATAAAAGATCTCACCTTAAGTGCAAACACGAAAACTCGTGTTGGCGACAAAGAAAACACCAAGTCGGAAAGCCTGACTGAATACCTAGTCGAGGCGATTGTTAGCGGTGAATTAGCTCCGGGCAGTAAGATCTCGGAACCTGAACTGGCTAAACGCTTTGAAGTAAGCCGAGGTCCATTACGTGAAGCGATAATGCGTGTGGAAGGGCTAGGGCTTATTGAGCGAATTCCTCATGTCGGCGCTCGAGTTATTGCCTTTTCGGCAGACAAACTGCTAGAGCTTTACGCCGTGCGAGAGGCATTGGAAGGCATGGCGGCTCGATTAGCGGCGAGACACATCACACAAGAAGAGTTGATCGGGCTTGAAGGCTTATTGTCGACACATTCTAAACATATCGATGAAGTCGAAGGCTCTTCTTATTTTCATCAACATGGGGATTTTGATTTCCATTACCGCATTATCAAAGCGAGTCGTAACAGCAAACTCATTTCGCTGTTGTGTGATGAGCTTTATCACCTATTACGCATGTACCGCTACCAATCGCCTAGAGCACAGTCTCGACCAAAAGAGGCGCTTGATGAACATAAATACATTTTACAAGCTATTCGCAACCGTGATGAAGAGCTAGCAGAAATGCTAATGCGAAGACACATCTCGGGTAGCCGATTGCTTATAGAGCAACAAATTCAATCCAAAGGTCTTGATTAACCGGCGACTGGTATTTGCTAGCGGTTCTTCGCTGGCGAGAGCTAAACATCATTAGTCATAAAGATTAGAAATAAACAATTAACAGGGAGCGTCATTATGAAGTTATCAGCAGGATCTAAGTTCCGACAAGCTGTGCAAGACAACGACCCATTGCAGATCGTCGGCACGGTGAATCCGTATTGCGCGATGATGGCAAAGAACTTGGGACATCAGGCGATCTATTTGTCTGGTGGAGGTATCGCCAATGCGTCTTACGGTTTGCCTGACTTGGGCATTACGACATTGAACGATGTGTTGGTGGATGTGGAACGTATTACCAATGCGTGTGATTTACCTTTGCTGGTGGACATCGATACGGGGTTTGGTGGTGCATTTAACATTGCACGAACCATTCGAGCGATGGAAAAAGCGGGTGCTGCTGCCATTCATATGGAAGACCAAGTGGCTCAGAAACGCTGTGGTCATCGACCAAATAAAGCGATTGTAAGTCAGCAAGAGATGGTCGATAGAGTCAAAGCGGCAACAGATGCTAGAACCGATGACAGCTTCGTGATTATGGCGCGTACCGATGCATTGGCTGTTGAAGGCATTGATAGCGCGATTGAACGAGCGATTGCGTGTGTTGAAGCGGGCGCAGACATGATTTTCCCTGAGGCTATGAATCAACTCGACCAATACGTGAAGTTTTCGGCGGCGTTGAAATCAGCAACAGGTAAACATGTGCCTATTCTTGCGAACATCACTGAATTTGGCCAAACACCCCTCTACAACTGTAACGAGTTAGCCCAATCAAGTGTCGACATGGTGCTTTACCCACTGAGTGCGTTCCGTGCGATGAACAAGGCCGCGGAGAATGTTTACAAACACTTGTTAGTTGAAGGCAATCAAGAAGCTCTGTTGGATTCAATGCAAACCCGTAAAGAGCTTTACGGACACCTGAATTACCACGACTACGAGAACAAGCTTGATCAGTTGTTTTCAAGCGAAGGGTAAAACCAGTTTCAACTCATCAAAAATCAACTTAATCCAATAACGTGAAATGGTTAGTCGCCATATCCAGTACCGATGATAAAGATCACCGGACACATAAACAGGTAGCACCAAAGAGTGCGGGCGACTAACACAGAAAAGGAGTTCACCATGTCTGTATCTTTGAGTGATAAAGCCGCTGTCGAAAATGCTTCAAAAGTAGAACAACAAAGTGAAAAAACAGCAAACAAACCAGCCAGCGCACCGGCAATCGGTGGTGCTGGTCTACGTGGCCAAAGTGCAGGGTCGACTGCGCTATGTACGGTAGGAAAATCAGGAACAGGTTTAACTTACCGTGGCTATGACATTACCGACCTTGCTAACCACGCTCAGTTTGAAGAAGTGGCGCATCTGCTACTAAGAGGCCATTTACCCACTGAAAAAGAGCTAGACGATTACAAAACATTATTGGTTGGCCTACGTGGTTTACCTAAACCTTTGAAAGCAGCGTTGGAGCTTATCCCTGCAGACGCTCACCCAATGGATGTGATGAGAACGGGTTGTTCGATGCTAGGTAATCTAGAGCAAGAGTCTGATTTTTCTGAGCAACTGCCCGCGACTGAACGAATGCTCGCGCTTTTCCCTGCGATTATTTGTTATTGGTACCGCTTTAGCCATGATGGCGTGCGAATTGATACTGAAGATCAGAGCGAAGCATGTTTGGGTGGCTATTTCTTGAAGATGCTGACTGACAAAACGCCTAGTGAACTGCACAAAAAGGTGATGCACTGCTCGCTAACCCTTTATGCGGAACATGAGTTTAATGCCTCTACCTTTGCCGCTCGTGTTTGTGCCTCAACACTGTCGGATATTCATTCTTGTGTAACAGCTGCGATTGGCACACTAAGAGGCCCACTGCACGGTGGTGCGAATGAAGCGGCAATGGAAATGATCCAAGATTGGAAAACCGCTGATGAAGCCGAAACCAACATCATGCAGATGCTTGCTAACAAAGACAAAATCATGGGCTTCGGTCATGCCATTTATCGCGAAAGTGATCCTCGAAATGCCTTAATCAAACGTTGGTCAAAAGAGCTAGCTCAAGAGGTGGGAGATGAACAGCTTTATGCCGTTTCAGAACGTGTTGAAGCGGTAATGAAGCGCGAGAAAGGGCTGTTCTGTAATGCTGACTTCTTCCATGCATCGGCCTACCACTTCATGGACATCCCAACCAAATTATTTACTCCGATCTTCGTGATGAGCCGCCTCACAGGTTGGACAGCACACGTGTTCGAACAAAGAGAAAACAATCGCATCATTCGTCCAAGTGCAGACTACACAGGGCCAGAGCACCAAGACTGGCTACCTATCCATTTACGTTAGTCCTCTATATCGAGCCGACTTAAATCTCGAGGTGACTGTTATCTTCATGTGATAAGGCCTCGTGAACCAACGAATAGAATTTAACAGATAATGGTGGATGTATGTCTGATGTAAAACTTGAAAGAAACCAAGAGCTTGATGAAAACAAGTATCGAAAGGTTTTACCGGGAACGGGTTTAGAATATTTCGACGCTTGCGAAGCGGTAGAAGCACTATCTCCGGGCGCTTATAAAACCTTGCCTTATACGTCGCGAGTGTTGGCAGAGCAATTAGTAAGACGCTGTGATCCTGAAACCCTTGAAGACAGCTTAAAGCAGATCATTGAACGCAAGAGTGACTTAGATTTTCCTTGGTATCCTGCGCGAGTGGTGTGTCATGACATTCTAGGTCAAACAGCCCTAGTAGATTTGGCTGGATTAAGAGACGCGATTGCCGACCAAGGCGGAGACCCTGCCAAGGTGAACCCAGTGGTCGAAACTCAACTGATTGTTGATCACTCTTTGGCAGTGGAATATGCCGGGTTTGATAACGAAGCATTTGATAAAAACCGCGCGATTGAAGAGCGCAGAAACGAAGACCGTTTTCATTTTATTGAATGGTGTAAAACGGCGTTTAAAAACGTGAGTGTGATCCCAGCGGGTAACGGGATCATGCACCAGATTAACTTGGAGAAAATGTCCCCAGTTATTCAATCTAAAGAAGGCATCGCGTTTCCTGATACCTGTGTTGGTACCGATAGCCATACACCGCACGTTGATGCTTTGGGCGTTATTGCGATTGGTGTGGGGGGCTTGGAAGCTGAGACAGTGATGCTCGGTCGTCCGTCGATGATGCGATTGCCTGATATTGTCGGCGTTAAACTGACGGGTCAACGACAAGAAGGGATAACTGCAACGGATATTGTGCTTGCGATTACTGAGTTCCTTCGCAATGAGAGAGTGGTCTCAAGCTATTTGGAATTCTTCGGTGAAGGGGCTCGTGCACTGACCATTGGTGACCGCGCAACCATCTCCAACATGACGCCAGAGTATGGTGCAACAGCCGGTATGTTTTACATCGATGAGCAGACCATTCAATACCTGAAGCTCACCGGTCGAGAGCCTGAGCAGGTTGAATTAGTTGAACGCTACGCTAAGCAAACCGGGCTATGGGTTGACGATCTAGACTCTGCTCAATACGAACGTGTATTAGAGTTTGATTTATCGAAGGTAGAGCGCAATCTTGCAGGGCCATCCAACCCCCATCGTCGTTTGCCAACCAGAGAGCTGGCTGAACAAGGCATCAGTCAAGCATCTTGGAAAGAGCAGCATGCTAAGCAGTACAGCGATGATCAGATGCCCGATGGTGCCGTAATCATTGCGGCAATTACTTCTTGTACCAACACCAGCAACCCAAGAAACGTAGTCGCTGCTGCTTTGGTCGCGAAAAAAGCCAATCAGCTTGGATTAGTGCGAAAGCCATGGGTGAAAACGTCATTTGCTCCAGGTTCTAAAGTTGCCAAGTTGTATCTCGAGTCGGCAGGTTTGCTTCCTGAACTTGAACAATTAGGCTTCGGTATCGTCGGCTATGCGTGTACGACATGTAACGGAATGAGCGGGGCGTTAGATCCTAAAATCCAACAAGAGATCATCGACCGTGACCTGTACTCAACCGCTGTGTTATCGGGGAATCGAAACTTTGATGGTCGAATCCACCCCTATGCAAAACAAGCGTTTTTAGCCTCACCGCCATTGGTGGTTGCTTACGCTTTGGCTGGCACGATTCGCTTTGATATCGAGAAAGACAGCTTAGGCACCGACAACAATGGTAAGCCAATCTACTTAAGTGATTTATGGCCGAGTGATGCCGAGATCGATGCCGTTGTCGGTGAGCATGTTAAACCTCAGCAATTCCAACAAATCTACGTGAAAATGTTCCAGCCAGACGAGGAACAGGTAACGACTGAACCGCTTTATGACTGGCGACCTCAAAGCACCTATATTCGCAGGCCACCTTATTGGGAAGGGGCTCTTGCGGGAGAACGAAGCCTTTCAGGGATGAGACCTTTAGCGATTCTGGGTGACAATATCACTACGGACCATTTATCTCCTTCAAATGCGATTCTCGCTTCGAGTGCGGCGGGGGAATACCTCACCAAAATGGAAGTGCCGGAAGAGGATTTTAACTCTTACGCGACCCATCGAGGTGATCACTTAACCGCGCAACGAGCAACATTCGCCAACCCTAAGCTGTTCAACGAAATGGTGAAGGACGCAGGAGAAGTCGTTCAAGGTTCATTAGCAAGGGTTGAACCCGAAGGTCAAGTTACGCGAATGTGGGAAGCGATAGAAACCTACATGAACCGTAAACAACCTTTGATTGTTGTTGCTGGTGCTGATTATGGACAAGGTTCATCACGTGACTGGGCAGCCAAAGGGGTGCGCTTAGCGGGTGTTGAAGTGATTGTTGCCGAAGGCTTTGAACGAATCCATAGAACCAACTTAGTCGGTATGGGTGTGCTGCCCCTGCAATTCAAAGCAGGAACGGATCGAAATACTTTAGAACTGGACGGCACCGAGCTTTACGACGTGTACGGTGACATTGAAGCGGGTTCAGATTTGGCTCTAGTCATCACTCGTAAAAACGGTGAAAAGCTGGATGTGCCTGTAACCTGCCGACTAGACACGGCAGACGAAGTGAATGTGTACAGCGCTGGTGGCGTATTGCAACGTTTCGCCAAAGACTTTCTTGCACAGTAGGACCTGGTTATGAACATCAAACAGATAAAAGTACCTGCTACCTACATGCGGGGCGGAACAAGTAAAGGCGTTTTCTTCAACCTAAGTGACTTACCTAAAGCGGCGCAAGTTGCTGGAGAAGCTAGAGATACATTGTTGTTGAGAGTGATTGGCAGTCCAGATCCTTATGGCAAACAAACCGATGGTATGGGTGGAGCAACATCAAGCACCAGCAAAACCGTTATTGTATCGAAAAGCAGTAAAGCCGATCACGATGTTGATTACCTCTTTGGTCAAGTGGCAATAGACAAGCCGTTCGTTGATTGGAGCGGTAACTGCGGAAATCTGTCTGCTGCAGTAGGCCCATTCGCTATTCATAGTGGATTGGTCGATTCGAATCGTATTCCAGAAAACGGCGTGGTCGAGGTGCGAGTATGGCAAGTGAACATAGAGAAAAGCATTATTGTTCATGTACCTATCGCTGACGGGGAAGTCCAAGAGTTGGGTGACTTTGAGCTCGATGGTGTCACTTTCCCAGCTGCTGAAATCCAAGTTGATTTCCTAGATCCGGCCGATGCGAGTGGCTCTATGTTTCCAACAGGGAATGTTGTCGATTTTTTAGATGTTCCCGAATTGGGCTGCATCAAAGCGACATACATCAATGCAGGAATACCAACCATTTTTGTTGATGCAGAATCGGTGGGTTATCAAGGCACAGAGCTTCAATCGGATATCAACAGCGATTCAAAAGCCTTGGCATTGCTTGAATCCATCCGAGCACATGGCGCAGTTGCAATGGGGCTGATTGATTCTTTAGAACAAGCGGATTCACGCCAACACACACCGAAAGTCGCGTTTGTTGCTAAGCCTCAAGCGTATCAAGCTTCAAGTGGTAAATCAGTATTAGCTGACGATACCGACCTTCTGGTGCGAGCTTTGTCTATGGGGCAACTGCATCACGCCATGATGGGCACAGCTGCAGTCGCCATTGCTTCAGCGGCGAGTGTTCCGGGTACGTTAGTGAACTTGGCAGCTGGTGAGGGTTCCCGTGATTTTGTAACTTTTGGTCATCCATCAGGAACCTTAAAGGTGGGTGCTAAAGCTCTACAGACGGAAAGCGGTTGGAAAATAGAAAGGGCGATTATGAGTCGTAGTGCCCGAGTGATCATGGAAGGTGCCATTTGTGTGCCTTTTCCCAATTAAAGCGGTTGTCGTGAACGGTTAAATGTTCCGAAAACAACGCTGAGAAAAGAGTGCAACCAAGTGCTACTGCAAGAGGCTAGGCGCTTGGGAAATGGATAAATCATGGAGGAGGCACTATGTCTGCTACAAATCGAATGACTAGAAAAACGGATTACATCACCGAGTATCAATGGGCGAGGGAAGACCCAAATTCGTTCTGGGAAACACAATCACAAGCCATTGATTGGTTTGAGTCTCCAAAAACGATATTACAAACGGACGATAACGGTATTGAACGCTGGTTTCCTGATGGGGTGATGAACACTTGCTGGTTAGCGTTGGATTATCATTGTGAAAATGGCCGTGGTGATAAAGTGGCACTGATTTACGACTCTCCAGTTACAGGGACTCAATCATCGTACACTTACAATCAATTGCGTGACCAAGTGGCAAAAGTCGCTGGTATGCTAGCTATGCAAGGCGTTACTAAAGGCGATCGTGTTGTTATCTACATGCCAATGATTCCTGAAGCGGCGATGGCAATGTTGGCCTGTGCAAGACTAGGCGCGGTTCACTCGGTGGTGTTTGGCGGGTTCGCTCCTCATGAGCTCGCCGTTCGTATCGAAGATGCCGAGCCGAAGGTGTTGATTACTGCCTCTTGCGGTGTCGAGATAAATAAAGTACTGCCATATAAGCCTATGGTCGACAGAGCGATCATGGACAGTCGTTGGAAGCCTGAGAAAGTCGTCGTATTTCAAAGAGAGCAAGCTTTAGCTGAATTGAGCAATGAACGCGATGTACTTTGGCAGCAAGCGGTTAACGATGCATTGCCGCACAGTTGTGTTCCTGTCTTGGCAACCGAACCGTTGTATATCCTTTACACATCAGGCACTACAGGTAAGCCAAAAGGTGTTGTGCGTGACAATGGCGGCCATGCGGTTGCGATGAAATACTCAATGAGCACTATCTACGACATGCCGCAAGATGGTGTATTTTGGGCAGCTTCTGATGTCGGCTGGGTCGTGGGACATTCCTATATTGTTTATGCACCATTGATTCATGGTTGTACTACGATTCTGTTTGAAGGCAAGCCAGTACGAACACCCGATCCCGGTGCGTTTTGGCGTGTGTGTGAAGAGTACAAGGTCGATGTATTGTTTTCTGCGCCAACAGCGTTTAGAGCAATCAAGAAAGAAGATCCTGAAGGTGAGTTGCTCACCCAGTATGATTTATCATCGCTCAAGTCGATTTTCATGGCTGGAGAGCGTTTGGACCCGCCAACGTTGGATTGGGTAGAATCTCACACCAATAAACCGGTTATCGACCACTGGTGGCAAACCGAAACGGGTTGGGCTATTTCTGCCAATCCGACAGGGCTGGAATCTTTGCCAGTGAAAGCGGGTTCTTCGACTAAACCTGTGCCCGGTTACCAAGTGGAGATTCTTAATGAATTGGGTGAGACGGCACAGCCTAATCAGCAAGGCTTTGTTGCACTCAAACGTCCACTACCACCCGGTTGTCTGCCAACGGTTTGGCGTAATCATGATCGATTTGAGTCTGGCTATCTGAGCCAATTCCCGGGCTATTATGTTTCGGGTGATGGCGGCTACCTTGATGAAGACGGTTATCTGTTTATCATGGGGCGTATTGACGATGTGATAAACGTAGCGGGGCATCGTCTTTCTACCGGTGAAATGGAAGAGATCGTTGGCGGTCACCCAGCTATTGCAGAGTGCGCGGTAGTCGGGATTCATGATGACTTAAAAGGGCAGCTACCTCTTGGTTTAGTTGTGCTGAAAGATGGCGTAAAAGTCGATGGCACTGAGTTACAAGCGGAGTTGGTTGGTAAAGTTCGTAATGAGATTGGCGCGGTAGCCTGTTTTAAGCAAGCCTTGGTTGTTGAAAGGTTACCTAAGACACGCTCCGGTAAGATTTTACGCAGAACCATCCGGCAGATCGCCGAAGGCGAGCAGTACGTGGTGCCTTCGACGATTGATGACCCGACTAGCTTAACGGAAATTGCTGAAAAGCTCGGCAAGTAAGGAAAGCTAGGTAAATAAGGAAAGCCGCGCTAGACAAGATGAAGCTTCCATAGGTGTGCTTCATCTTGCGCTGCTTTTATTCATATTGTTCTCTTTTAATTCCAACCAGTTTCTTTTTGTGGTCAGGTCTCGGGTGTCGAAAAGCTGATAATCAAATGAATTCATTCAATAGCTTGTATCGATACACGCGGCAAGTAAACTAGACTCAGTTTAGATATTAGTTTGGTTTGAGAAGCGCAATAGTTATGAATGTCACCTTAAGGGCCGCAAAGCACGCGGATTTGGAACAACTTAACGAGTTAATGTTCGATCTCCACCATCACCACCACGTTGCTAGCCCAGAACACTTTAAAACGGCAGAAGAGATTGAGCAGGAAAAAAGCATTGCACGATACTTAGATGATCCTGAATGCTTGGTTTATGTGGCATTAAAAGGCGATCTCATTGTTGGTTTTATCTCTGGACATTTTTGTGAGCTTATCTCAACGGTGAGTAAACCAGTGCCGATGGGGAGTGTCGATGAGCTGTTTGTCTTACCTGATTATCGAAAAGAATCCATTGCTGAAAAGTTGTTTAACAAAGTTGAAAGTACTTTTGATGATTATGGGGTAGAACAAGTCTTTGTAGAGGTTTGGGACTTTAATTCACCTGCCAAGGACTTCTATCAAAAAATGGGGTTCACACCTCACATTCAATGGATGAGGAAGGCTTTGCACAAAACGTAGACAGCGATTTTGTGCGTGTTTGATTACACTAGAGCAGTCTTTAACTTTTTCTCTCATTTTTAGGTAAACTCGTTGGCTATTCGATATTTATTAGTTTTCATACTGTCTCTTTTGAGTACGACTTCCGCTTGGGCAAACAATACTTTGCCCGATCATATCGCGGGCGCTTTGTGTGTAGTACGTGCTGATAACCAAATCGTGTTGGTTGATGAGTTGATCACAGGTCAATTGTCTCTACCGGGAGGCACTGTGGTTTCAGGTGAGCCGCCAGCCGTCGCGGCGCAACGTGAAACGTGGGAAGAGGCGGGTTTGTCGGTAACGGTTGGTGATGTACTAGGTTACACCGATAGCGCCGTTGTGTTTGATTGTATCTCTGACTCTGAAGTGATCAGCTACAAAGCTCGAAATGAGTTAGGTGGCTTTGAGCTTCCTATTTGGTTTGCTCCTCACTATGGAGTCGAGGTCAGCAGAGCGATGTTACTTCCTCCTACTGAGTTAGAAGCAAACCAATACCGTTACCCAGAACAATGGTCAGAGATTAATGAGCTGTTTTTATCTGCGACAGATCAACCTGTGACGTATGTGACTGAGCTAGTGGGCGCGGCACCCAAAGTTCATCAAGTTGAATTAAATTGGATTGTGTCGCTTCAAAATGCGTTCGATAAGATGCCAAGCGTGTTTGCAAATACAGTGCTTTTGACCGACTTGTTAACGAAGCCATGGCTTTTTATCGTGATATTGCCGTTAATTGCTTGGTACTTTGGCCGTAACTTCGCATTGAAATTTGGCTTCACTTTGATCTCGGTGACGTTGCTTACTTTAATCGCACACCAAGGTTTTGGTTTTCCACGTCCACACGCTTACTTGCCAACATTGAAACTGGTGACGAGCAGTGGCTATAGTTTTCCAAGTCTGCTAGCTGCCTTGTGGGTGAGTTTAACTTTGTTAGTCTTTTGGAAACTAAAGCGCCTCTTGGATCAAAAATCTATTTTGATAGTGCTCACGGGTCTGCTCTGGATCATTCTATTTAAGTCTTATTCAGGCAGTGCGTTTTTTAGTGATGTCTTAATGGGGGGCGTATTGGGCGCGCTAACAACCTGGCATATCGTGAGATTAGACGCGAAACCTGATGTTGATATTAGTGCTTTATTGAGTTCTAAAGGTGTTTGGTGGGCATTGTGCTTATTGTCGATTGTTCTAACGGTTATATGGCCACTGCCAACTTTTTCTTTCTGGGTAGCAATTTTGATGACAATTGCATGCTTAGTAACGTTAACGGATTCGAAGCCTTTGAACGGGCAGTTCTCATTCAAGATTGTATTTGGAGTGATCGTGATGTTGTTAGCTGGGAATCTGCTGATTAGTTGGGCAGCAAGTTTTGTCTCATTCAGTGGTATCGCTTCATTTATTGTTGAAACGTTACGTTTCCCAATCTTGATTCTGTTTGGTGTGGTGGCATTTCGTCTGCCTTGGGCTAGACAATAATAAGTGGAACGACTTATGTAAAAAGAAGGCTGTGCAATGCACAGCCTTCTTTATATCAATGTATTTTAGGATGAGACAGATAAAGCAAAGGGCTCTATCTAGTGCTTACGAGTTGAAGATAAACTTTTCAATCGCGACAGCTACACCGTGCTCGTCATTGCTTGCTGTAATGTAGTCAGCGAGCTTCTTGGTTTCTTCCATTGCGTTTTCCATCGCAATACCCATGCCCGCGTATTCAAGCATATGGTGATCGTTTTCAGCATCGCCCATGCAGATCACTTCTTCCGCAGTAATCCCCAAATGTTTAGCAATAGCCTCAATACCGACACCCTTGTTTGAATTTGGGTTTAAGAACTCTAAGAAGAATGGCGCACTTTGCACAATAGTAAACTGAGTCTTAAGCTCTTGTGGCAACTTGCTAATGATTTCGGTGAGTTTACTAGGCTCAGCAACAATCATAGTTTTGATGATTTCGTGGTCGTCTTTTAGTTGAGAAAAGTCGAACTCGGTAATCTCTAAGCCGTTAATACGCGCTTCAATAGCGGTGTACTCATTGTTTTCAGGGGTGATTAAGCCATGAATCTTGCTGAATGCATGCACATAACCACCAAGCTGCTCAGCTAGTGCTGCGATCTCTTTCGCGGCTTTACCATTGCTGATTTCGCTATGAATGAGTTCTTTTGTAGAGACGTTTTGAACCATAGAGCCGTTGTAGAAGAGTACAAAGTCATCTCCGTCGTTGATCGAAAGCTCGTCTAACTTACTCTGCATGCCTTCTAAAGGACGACCAGAAGCCAGAACCACTTTCACACCTGCAGCACGTGCTTTGGCAATCGCGTCTTTGTTCTCTTCAGAAATCACTTTTTCACTGTTGAGCAGCGTGCCGTCCATATCAAGAGCAATCAGTTTGTACATGTTGTTCCTTACTAAAAAATCAAAGCTAACGAAATCTAATGGGCGAAAGGATAAGGGAAGTTGAAAGTTCAGGCTAGGGCTTTGATCAACTCATTTATCAGTACTCATTTGTTTGACCAAAAGGGGCAAGTGCTTTAAGGTCTGCGGTTGATTAATTTCATCCAATGATTGAGCTGAGGGTAAGTTGTACAAGATTAATGAAATGTTTGAAACCATCCAGGGCGAGGGCGTATTTACCGGCGTTCCTGCTGTTTTTGTTCGACTGCAAATTTGCCCTGTAGGCTGTTCTTGGTGTGATACCAAACAGACTTGGGAAGCGTTGCCGGAAGATGAAACGAGCCTTGGTGATATTATGGTTAAGACAGAGGATTCACCGACTTGGTCTGCAATTGATGCGCAAGGAATCGTGAATGAATATATCAAGCAAGGTTACACCGCGAAGCACATTGTGATTACTGGTGGTGAGCCGTGTATTTATGATCTTGTCCCTCTTACTGAAGCATTTGAGCAGCACGGTTGTCGCTGTCAGATTGAGACCAGCGGAACATCAGAGGTCAAAGCAACAAGTGATACTTGGGTTACGGTGTCACCAAAGGTCGCAATGAAAGCAAAGTTGGATATCCTTGATAGCGCACTCGTTCGTGCGAATGAAATCAAACACCCTGTTGGTACAGGTAAAGATATCGAGCAGCTTGACGCTCTTCTTGCTAGAGCCGATGTTCCTGCAAAGACCATCATTGCACTTCAGCCTATTAGCCAAAAAGAACGTGCAACACAGCTGTGTATTGACACTTGTATTGAACGTAACTGGCGTTTATCTATTCAAACCCACAAATATTTGAGCATCGCATAGATCGTATTTGTTTACTGGCCTAGATAAGTCGCTAGTAAAAGATTCTCGTAAGGATTTAAGATGAAAAAAGCAGTCGTAGTATTCAGTGGTGGTCAAGACTCAACAACGTGTCTTGTTCAAGCTTTAAAAGAGTATGATGAAGTTCATGCGATTACGTTTGATTATGGTCAGCGCCATAGACTCGAGATCGAAGTTGCTGAGTCATTGTCGAAAGAACTTGGTGTGAAAGCGCACAAAGTAATGGATGTGACTCTGTTGAATGAACTGGCTATTAGCTCTCTTACTCGTGACGATATTCCCGTCTCTCATGAACTACAAGAGAATGGGCTACCGAATTCTTTCGTTCCCGGTCGTAATATTCTATTCTTAACTTTGGCGGGTATTTACGCTTACCAAATCGGTGCAAATACCGTAATCACGGGTGTATGTGAAACAGATTTTTCAGGCTACCCTGATTGTCGTAATGACTTTGTGAAAGCGATGAACTCTGCGCTTGTACAAGGTATGGATAAGCAGCTTGATATTAAAACACCGTTAATGTGGCTCAACAAAGCTGAAACATGGGCGTTGGCAGATCAGTATTCAGCACTCGAACTTGTTAGAAACAAAACACTGACCTGCTACAACGGTATTATCGGCGATGGCTGCGGCGACTGTCCAGCGTGTGAACTACGCAAAATAGGCCTTAACGATTACCTAGGTGATCGCGAAGGCATTATGGCTGAGTTGGTTCGTAAACAGACTGAGAATAAATAACATCAGGTAAGTCGATCGGGTCATTATAAGCATCGATGATGCAATTTCGGCCATTACTCTTCGCTTGATAAAGTGCTTGGTCAAGAACTGAGTATAAGTCATCAAAGTCACTTAATGCGTTTGAGGTTGCTAGATAAGCAAAACTCGCGGTTACATTAAGTGGCTTTTTGCTTTCTGATAAGAAGACAGTGCTTGATATTGCGTAGTGCAATTCTTCAACACGCTCGCGTACTTCAGAAGGTTTAGTGTCGGTCAGCATGATAAGAAACTCTTCACCGCCTAAGCGGCCAAACAATTCATCACTCATTAAGTGCTTTCTAATTTGCTCACTGATATGGACGAGTGCTCGATCACCAGTAGGGTGGCCATATTCGTCATTTATCTTCTTGAACTTATCAAGGTCTAGCAAAACCAGAACGTGTTGTTTATACGCGCCTTTACAGCGTTTTACGCGTTTGATTCTTCGTATTATTTCGGTGCGGCCGTACGCTTTTGTCATTGCGTCAATGGCTGCTTTCGCACGAACCGTTTTGTTCACCAATATCGTAAAGCTAGCAGTACACAACAATAAAATGATAAGGATGTTGTACATCAATCGCTGGTGTTCCATTTTCTCGATTTGAAAGCGGTCAATTCGTGTTTGATTGGCTAAGAACGAGCTTTCTAGTTGTTGCTCATATTTAGCGTGAGTTAGCTCTAGTGCTTCAAAAGCTAATCGATTATCGATGTCTCGCGCTTCCATCTGTATCGATGAATATCGTTGGTAAAAATAAAACGCCTGTTGGTAATCGCTCAGAGCTTGATGAATGTCAGAAAGCTGAAGAAGGGCTTGGGAAATGTACTTATGTCTTGTGACTTGCTCAGCTAACTCTAAAGCTTGTTGTGCATAATTGAGCGCTTCCTTCGTAAGTTTTCTCTCTTCGAACATGTCGCTGATCGCTAAGTAGGCGTTGATGCGAATGACATCGTTGTTTAGTGCATTGGAGTTGGACAGTGACTCGATTAAATAGTCTCTCGCTAAATGATAGTTGTTGGTTTGTGTGTAGGCTTTACCTAAACCAAGGTTTGTCAGAGCGATGCCGTAGTTATGGGATGAGGTACTCAACAGTACTTTGGCTTGCTTAAAGTGGGTAATCGCTAGGTCACTTTGACCTTGACTAAGATACAAATCAGCCAAGCTATGATGCACTTGTGCTTTCATCAAATCTGAAGCGTCGGCTCTGAGTTCGAGTGCTTGTTCTAGGTACTGCGCTGATTTATCGTATTGCTTGAGCTCTTTAAGCAAATTACCCACATCGTTATAGATACCAGAAATATCATGCCCTTGTGGGAATACATTAATCAATGCGAGATAGGTGCTGAGCGCTGCTTGATAGTCACTACGGAAATGGTGATTGTTGGCGATGACTCGATAAGTTCCAAACTTAGGCAGTACTGGATCTGCAATGTCGTGTAGGTCGGATTGAAGAGCAGAGCAGTAATAGTTCGCTTGATGGTATTTTGCTTGCTCGTTCAAAGACCGACATAGTTGGTACTTTAGTAACGCTCTTCCAGTCAAATCACTGCGCGATTGCATTTTGGCTAATAGACTTAAAAAGTCTTGTTGCGCTTCTTCATATTGGCCTTGGCCGTCTTTCATCAATGCAGAAATAAACGCTTCTTCTATAGCTTGATATTCACTGTCGTTCGAAGCTATTCCATAGAATGGCTGATCGCGCTGGCTCATGTATTGATACAGAAGAGACGATAGATAAAGCTTATCCCCATATGACGTTGAGCTGGTATAACGAGTTTGCAGCATGTTTAGTGCACGCTCAGGGGAATGATTTAAAGTGGAGAGATAAAGTGCGTTCCAATCTGCGTTGGGAGTCGCATTGACGTCTAAATTGGAGGCATAGATTGATGAATTGTAGTCACGATCTAAAGTCGATACTTGGCTATAAGAATTAAAACTAATGAGAAGTAGAAAGGTAACAAAAACGGAGTGAATCACGAGAGGCTGTCAATCAGATAAAGAACGACATGCTATTATTAGTTTGATGTTGCTTCAATTCTTGATTGGTATGAATGGTAGTTTATGCGAGTTGTATCTCTTATTTATCGGTGGATATTAGAGAGATATCGGTCGTACGTGTCGTACGACCGATATTGGAAATTAGATGTATAATTTCGCTAGATCAGAAGGCTCAAGTTCTTTGCCTTCTAATGTTGCATTCCAGTTAGTACCAACAAGAACGCCGTCTTCAGCTAGAGTAAGCAACCAATCTTCTACAAAGATATCTAGTGGAATTTCTAATACTTCGAAATCAGCCCACTCTTCGACATTGTGAGTCTGAGCATCTTCTTTTGAAGACCAGAACGGCATCACTTCACTGTTTTCGAATTCACTTGAATCACATGCTAGCCAACCTTCATCGTTGCGAAGGCCCCATACCAGTTTAGTTTCTTGTGTTTCAGAAACGAAAAGTTCAAGATTTGCTTGAGTATCAGCGGTTAGTTTGCTCATGAATAATTTCTCTATGTTGATAACGAGACAAGATTAACATTATACAAGGGTTAGGTATACGCCGATCAGGGAATTATAAAGATACTGAAACGCTTAGGTAGCGTTTCAGTATGGTTTGAGTGCGGTAGAATCTATTTACCGATTTTAGTAAATATATGCCACTCTTCTTTAATGTTACCTTTAAATCCGACAACAGAAGCTACAACTTTTCTGTTCAGTGCATGATTAGTTTCGGTGTCATTATCACGGAAGCCGACATCACCGTAACCTACGGTATAGGCTCTAGACGGTGGAATTCCATTGCTGATAAGTGCACGCCTTACATTGTCCGCTCGCTTTTTTGACAGTTTCAGGTTGTGTTCAGCATTGCCCACTTTACTGGCATAACCTTGAAGTTGGATACTTGTATTCTCGTAACGTTTTAGAAACGCTGCCATTTGGCGGATTTGGCCTAGGAATACAGGTTTGATTTCTGCAGAGTCGTTAGCAAACAAAATATGAAGTTCTTTTTCTTCACTAGACTCGAAATACGAGCCACAGCCATCGTTGTCTATCTCAGCGCCTATTTGTGTATCAATACATAAATCACGGGCGTTGATAACACCATCATTGTCGTCATCTTCGAGATCATAACTTTGTGTGATGTCGGGAAGTGTACGATAAGTGAACTCATCGTTTGTTTCAGCCATGATGTTGGCAGAAGCAACCATAAAGCATAGTGGAAGTATAGTTTTGAGCAGCTTCATTAATATTCTACCTTTTCGTTCCATTCTTGAGGAGTCTCAACACGTAACCCTGTCAACAAATTACCTGTCGCATTCATGACTCTATATTTCGCGTACTGTACATCGTACTTAGCATCCAAAAAACCCTTACGAGCTTCGAAGAGTTCATTTTCGGTGTTAAGTAAATCGAGAAGGGTACGCTTACCAATTCGGTATTGTTTTTCATAAGAGATAACTGTGTCAGAAGCGGAATCTACGTGATCCGACAAGAAATCTTTCTGCTGAACGGTTAAGTCAAGAGCACTCCATGAAAGGCGTAAGCTTTCTTCTACATTGCGGTAAGTACTCTCACGTAGGTCTTTTGCTTTGTTGAGTTGATAAGCAGCACTTTCAGCACGGTCTTGATCGGCCCCACCGTTATAGAGATTGTACTTTAAGCGGAGCATCGCAGAAAATTCATCGCTGTTGCCTTTCGTACCACCTGCATCATCACGCCACCTTTGAGCGGCTTCAAAAGAAACAGTTGGGTAGTTGGTACTCTTCGACTGCTTGTATTGGAACTTCGCTGAATCTACGTCAGCTTGTGCAATTTTAATAACCGGGTGTTGGTTAAAGGCTTTTGCCAAAGCACTGTCGATCGTATAAGGAATAGAGCCTGCGTCAGCACGTGGATATACCAAGCCTAGTGGGGCTTGGCCAACAAGGCGTTTGAATTGAGTATGGGCATCAAATAAATTATTTTGAGCTGCCAGCAAATTACCATGAGCTTTTGCAATACGAGCTTCTACCTGAGACATGTCTGCCGTAGATCCAATGCCTGAATCAACTCGTTTCTTGATATCTATATAGATATTTTTGTGCGTCGCCAGATTGTTTTCAGAAAGTGTAAGCACTTCGTAAGCTTTAACGGAATCAAGATAGACTTTGGTTACTTGCAGTGCAATATCTTGAGCGCTAGATAGCAATTGATAACGGACAGACTCTGCATCAGCAGCGGTACGATCGATGTCGTTAGAAGTATTCGCGCCATCCCAAATGAGTTGTGTCAACGTAATTGCTGCTTCTTTACGTGTTAGATCTGTTGAGCTCGAATTCGTCGCTAAATCCGTATATTCGTAACCAATGCCACCGTCTAAATCTATACTCGGGCGGTAAGCTCCACCAGAAGCATCGTTAAGGTAACGTTGACTAACGTACTGGTTATATGCCGCTTTGATTTCAGGGTTACTTTCTAAAGTAAACGCGACGGCTTGCTCTAAGGTTTGTGCGCTAGTCGGTAAACTGAGTGCAATAGCCAACCCTAATGTAGTCGTTTTAATCCAGTTCAATTTCAATCTCCCAAAAATGGAGTATCACCTAAGTTTGTCGCTTTTAAGCTTGAATATATCAAATTTAGATGAACCGCCAAAAAAATAACGAATACCCAATGAGCATTCGTAAATGGTTGTAAAGTTGTTAACCGATCGCCGTACAATTTAAGTCGATTTTGAGTGCTTAAATTTGATTTGAGTGTTTGGGTTATCTTTCCCTAAGACAATAACTTATATGGAAGTTTTCGTCATCTTAATTATCACTCAGTGACCGTTATCATTCGTTTACATTGTAAGTTATTAAACATGCAATTCATAGCTAGGAATTATATGACATTAGATGTTATATTGTCACTAGATTATAAAATTGACGTCACTATTTTGACATCACAAACAGAAAATGAGCTTAGGGATTTATATGGACATGACAGTATTGAATGCGAGCGGTGCATTAGCATTAGGTCAACGCATTGTTATTTCGATAGATGGCACAATCAAGGTCCTAGAAGACGGCCAGCCATTACAAGCTGGGGATGTCGTTTTAGAATCCCAAAATGCAAATTCTGAATCCCAGATTTCAGTTAAGCGCTTTACGCCACAAGGAAAAGATGGCGATGAAGTCGATCTAGACCAAGATATTGAAAATATTTTTGCCGCTTTAGAAGAAGGGCAAGATCCTACAGAGTTAGGCGAAGAGTTCGCAACTGCAGCAGGTGTACGTGGATCGAGCTTAGTGAGCAGCGGGACAATTGAGCGTGATGGTGACGAAACCATCCCAGTTACCGAATTTGTAACAACAGGTTTCGAAGGCTTGGGTTTGTCTCGAACTCAAAGCTTGAGCTTGCTTGATCTGTTCCGATCAGTTGAAGTTGAGCCAACCGTAACTATTGAAGACAGCAAAGTGATTAACGAAGGCTCAACCGCAAGTTTCGATGTGAGCTTAAGCAAAGCCGCATCCGTTGATGTGAGCGTAACGCTAGAGACGCTTTACGGCACCGCAACTGCGGACGACATCACCAGCAT
>NZ_JBFRQW010000006.1:0-50609 GCF_041472735.1 Vibrio sp. 10N.261.46.E11 | reverse complement strand
ACAGCTCCATATGGTCGTTATTAGACCGTCAGAATTAAAAGCGCCGTAAGGCGCTTTTTGCGTTTAGTTGCGGTGTTTTTTGAGTTAAGTGAACGTAATACACCCCTGATGTTTGTTTAACAACAGTCGGCAACGCTGTTGTACCTATTCCCTATGGCAATAATGCAAAGTCCGCTGATTTAGCAGGCGGCACCATTACCGTTTCTATGGATGGTGGTAACAGCATTGCTATCAAAGGAAGTAAATTCAGTGCCAGTACTGGCGATGCCGGTGGCGATAAAAAGGGTGTCTCATCTGGCACCATTGAAGCTGAGGCGGAATTCATATCGGCTTCTCCTACCGTTAAATTTGAAGGCGTCGGCGTATGTCGCTTGTCCGATCAAACCGGTGCGGTCTTTGAAGGCACATTAGATAATGCAGGCAAAGCTTCGGTGGGTGGTGTCGCACCCGGAGAGTTTAACATTGATTATGGTGAAGACAGTCGTAAGCCTGCCTGACAGTGAAAAGATCAAAGCCGCATTAGAGAAGTGCCCGTTTGTGGTGGTGTCGGATTGTATTGCCGATACGGAAACCACACGCTTGGCCGATGTGGTGCTACCCGTACAAGGGTGGAGTGAAAAGTCCGGCACCGTGACTAACTCGGAGCGTCGAATTTCACGCCAACGCCGCATATTGCCAAGCCCAGGGGAAGCTAAGCCCGATTGGTGGATATTAAAAGAAGTCGCGCAAAAAATGGGATTCAAAGAGCAATTTGATTACCGTCACGAAGGAGAGATCTTCAAAGAGTATTGTGAGATGACAGCGCTTGGTAATGAAACAGGTAAAGCACGCGATTTATGCTTAATCGGGCTTACTCAGCTAGATGAGAAAGGCTATGGCGAACTCACTCCACAACAATGGCCAGTACTTGAATATCAACCAGAAATCATTGAACAGCGCATGTTTACCGATGGCGAGTTCTTTACAGAATCTGGCAAAGCGCAGTTTATTGCAGTCGAACACGACAAACCCATTGCCGACACCAGCCTTGAATTCCCACTTATCATGAACACAGGTCGAATCCGAGACCAATGGCACACCATGAGCCGCACAGGCTTGGCCGCAGGTTTAGGCGAACACACACCAGAACCCTTTGTAGCCATGCATCCAGATACGGTTGCTGAGCTTGGTTTAGATGAATTTGGGCTAGATGCCTTCAACCACGCTACTATTAATCCTGTGGTGAAAGTGCGCAGTGCACAAGGTGAGTGCCAAGCTGGTTTAGTAGTAACCAAAGAGATGCGTCGAGAGCAAGTATTCATGCCTATCCACTGGAACGCCCCAACTGCCAAAGACAGCAAACCATGTGACCTGATCTTGCCTCATACCGATGCGGCATCAGGCCAACCAGAATTCAAACATACCCCTGTGGTGGTTGAACCGTGTGGTTATCGCAGTGAAGCGGCCTTAGTCAGCGACAAGGTGATGGATTGCAGTGGCTTTGATTATTGGGTACGCCAAAGAGTGGAGGGCGGCTTTCTGTATCGCATCTCATCATCTAAGAACCCAATGGAGTTGGTGATTCAACTTGCCAACACACTCGATGCCTTACCAGAACCGAATGCAGAGGCGATTAAATCACTCCATTACCACGGCAATAAATCATTCAAGAACTACGGTTCTGCCAAGCTGGGACAGTCTGGCGTAAAGCAAGCCTTTGTGGTGAACAGTAAGCTCGACCATCAAAGCATAGACTGGCTGGTGGAATGCCTAACCCGAGAAGCCGATGAAGAGTTCGAAGCCGAGTTTTTGAGTACTATGGCGAAGTAGATAGCACTGACTGACCTAGTTACTTGATTATAAAGAATAAAGCTATCGCTGTGTTATGGCGAGAGAGGGGCATTGTTCGCTTTTCAAAAGATTATGCAACGGGTATAGTCGCTGTAGATAAATTGGCGGCTAGAAGTGGAAAATGGGCGGCTGACGGGATACCGGTCTTAATGATAAGAGTGGAACGCAAGTCAGTTCTAAAAAGCAAATTCCATAGATAGAAGCGGCCAAGTCCAACAGGTATTTATCCATTGTGCTACGACAACGGATAAATGCTGAAGAGTTATATTTTGAAGGGCATTCGATAAAATGCAAGACGAAAACAGTAGTTCTAATGTTAAAGATGTAATAGAAGCAACAACGGGGTTGGTTCAAGCTGTGCCAATATATGAAGACTTAGTTCAACCAGCAGCACGTGAAGTTGGAACTGCTTTAGGTACAGTTGCTAAGGCTGTTAATGTTGTTCTTGCTCCAATATCAATGATGGTTTGGAGTTACGATAGTATTAAAAGTTATATTTCAACAAGCGTTTCCAAAAAGTTGGAGAATGTTCCAACTGAGAATATAGTGCAGCCAAATCCCGTAGTAGCTGTGCCAGCAATAGAAGCTCTTCGCTATACGGGACATGATGAAACACTTCGGGAAATGTATGCGAATTTACTAGCTAATGCCATTGACATCGGTACTCAAGAAAACGCACATCCTTCGTTTGTTGAGATAATCAAGCAACTTTCTCCCAAAGAGGCTCTTTTGCTCAAGTGGCTGAGTGAAAAAGAAGACTATCCAGAAGTTTGTGCTGCTTGTTCTCGACAGACTATTCGAAGTGGTTGGGGGCATGTTGATGGTTTGCAAAGTAGTGGTTCGGAAGGGCTTATAAAAAGTCGCTTTGTCGAGTTTTGTGAGGACTTCACAATAGATCTGGATATTGAAGCGGCTCTAGACAATTTTAGGCGTTTGTTAATACTTGATGTTGGTAAGAGTAGTGTGCAGGAACTACGAGACAGCTTTGTAGATTTCGACTCAATGAGCGTTAGCGAAAGTCTTGAATTAGAAGTAAGGAAAGATGAAAGACTATTTTTCACATCTTTCGGGGTGAAATTCGTCAATACCTGTGTTACCAACAAAATATAACTAATAAGGATTAAGGTGTCACGCAGCCAACACGAAACCCCAAGTGTTGAACAAGCTCGAAGCCTCTTTATTAAGTAAATTGTACGATTGCACTTGAAAGGCACACCGCTTTGAGGTTCTCTCAATGCGAGTGAGGCCCAAATAAGGTAGCGATAACAATCTTATTATTCATTTAGCCATTTTCCTGTTTCTTTCGTCGTCACATCTCCTCTGATTTCGAAAATGCCATTCTCTTTATTTTCGATGCCTTTCGGCTAGGTTAAAGTCACCATCAAATTATGAACTGACATCACTTGTGATAATGGGAATCAATCGCACTAACTATTTACCTTGCAAGTTTTGACTGGTAAGGTGTTGTTAAAGATAGGGTTATCGTATTTTAAGTTGGTTTGCTCTATGGAGGAGGAACAATGGGAAGTGGCAAAAAGAATATTTGGCTTGAGTCTGATTCGATTGTAACAAGGAAGAGCCCTAAGCCTCTTAAGCTTAATACGTTAGAAAACATCTACGTTAAAGAGCATGACATCAAAAGTAAAATCACAAGGTCGTTCTTTATTGCGGTTGTGTTTAGTTTACCTATTTTCCTTTTTCGTCCACTTGCTGGTATTGGTGTGTTTTCCATAATTGGCATCGTTGGATGCCTTTTAACCAAAAAGTATGAGTGACGTGTCGGTGTTTTCAATAACGATGACCTTGGTGTTGTAGAGTCTGGGTTATATTCGTCAAACGAACGCGAGGAACTCGATGAAATAGTAAGGCTCGTGATGGAATATAAAACAGGCAAGTAATAAAAAATAAGGATTAATATGATGCGTTACGCTCGGCGGTTACGCTCGGTGGTTACAGTAAGAGTACCGTGTACTTGGTTGGCTCTGTGGGCTCACCTTCTTACGGGCGTTAGGATTGATATTGATTATTGACACATATAATAAGTTGGTTGGTCAAAAAAATGAAACAAGCTGTAGAAATGAAGAAATTTAACTTACCTATTACAAAGGTAGGTGCCGGAATTGCCGTTGCTTTTGTTCTCTTTAGTTCAGTTTATACTGTTAATGAGGGGCACATTGGTATTGTTAAGCGCTTTAGTGAAGCTAAAACACAGGTAAGCCCAGGCTTACACTTCAAAGTACCGTTTATCGACAGCGTTGAAGAAATTGAAGTTCGAACACGCAAGAATGAAGAGAAAATGGCCTCTAGTACAAAGGAGCAGATGCCAGTTACTGTCGTCGTATCCGTTAACTGGACGGTAGATAAATCTGCAGCGTTAGATCTTTTTAGACAGTATGGCGGTCTTCCGCAATTTGAAGCTCGTATTCTTGACCCTAGGTTTAGGTCGGCAACCAAGGATGTTATTCCCAAGTATGATGCAGAGCAGTTAATTCAAGATAGAGCGAGTGCTATTCAGGCGATTGAATCCAATTTAATTGAAGAAATGGCCGCGTTTCCAGTAAGCGTAGATAATATACAGATTGAAAATATAGCCCTACCCCAAAAATACCTTACCTCAATCGAAACGAAGCAGACTGAGAAAAACTTAGCAGCTGCCGAGAAACATAAACTGGCTAGACAAAACTTAGAAGCTCAAAGAGCCGTAAATACGGCAAAAGCCGAAGCTGATGGTATTGAGCTTATCGCTATAGCTGAAGCTAAGGCGATTAAGTTAAAAGGTTTTGCTGAAGCAGAAGCTATTAATGCAAAGGCCAAAGCTCTTGGGGATAACCCATTAATCATTAAACTGACCGAAGCTCAAAATTGGGACGGAAAGCTACCAGCAACAATGTTGGGCGGTGAAAATATGCCGATTTTAGATATGAGAGCTAAGTAGCATTAGAGAATTAAAGGTAATCCTAATTCAGAAGGGGTGAGATGTTGCACAGTCAGCATTTACCCCTGAAGCTTGCATAAGCCCAAAGTCACTTTGTTAAGCAAACTGTACGATTAGGTTTGAAGGAAGCGTCGCTTAGAGCTTCATGAGACTTTTTAGTTTCACCACCTCCGGGGAAACACGCTTAGGACTACAACGTCAGTATTTGTAACTGCTGTGGTGGACACTGAAAACTATCCTCAAGCTCTGCTTGAGTTTCTCGACTATCGAGGCTGTTCAGTGAGTCCGACATCAAGTGAGCTGTAGCCTTTTTTAATATTTCATTTTGCTCTGGTGTTATTTGTGGGGCTTGAGGAGTGACCCTCTTTCTTGCCTTACCCACTTATCCATTGTCGGTTTACAACCCCATGGTTTTTGCGGCTTCAACAACAGTGTAGTTTTTGTAGAGAACAAGTAGCACTGCTTCGAATTTAAATTCCGCACTTAAAGTACGTCTGGTTCGCTGGCCATAATTTTAACTGTCATGTTATGAGACGTATCTTAACACTTCTAATCAGGCGGCCAAATTCACTATGCCATTACACCCCAAGCTTTATAAGAAGCTTGGATGGTAGATGAAGGATTTTCAATTAAATTATATTGATTAAATAGAAAATAATTATGTAGGAAATCATATTAAAGTAAGAGTTTGTAATGTTTTTAATTTTTGCTGTTTGTTTCAACGAAAATTATATCATAGCTGTTAACTTTAACTTTCACTTTCACTTTCACTTTCACTTTCACTTTCACTAGTGTTGATGGTCTATTTAATTTTTTGTATTTAATGGTTTAATGGTTTAATGGTTAACAGTAAAAAAATCAACTATCGCTCAGCAATAAAAAGTATAGATATTCTATTGAAAATCAATGGTGTTCAATATGTGCAAAGCGCTAGTGTTAATTCGGAGGAACAGCTTAAAAAAGAACTGGATTGCATCTCAAAGATGCATGGTATAAAGGTTGTTACCAAGACATCTAAATTAAAGAAAATTGCTGATTTTCAGTTACCAATAGCGTTTGAAAATAAAGATGGTGTCTACGCCATTTTAGCTCAGGTATCTGAGCAAGAAGCTTTGATTCAACGGGTGTCTTGCTCCAACCCAGATATTATCTCATTGAGCGAATTGGAAAGTATGTGGAGTGATCATGTAATTATATTGAAGAATTCTCTTACAAGGTTTGACATTAAATGGTTTATCCCAGAATTGGTTAGATATAGAAGACTAATTGTAGAGGTTATGCTCTTTTCTTTGGTTTTGCAATTTCTGGCTTTAATCACTCCTCTTTTCTTTCAAGTGGTTATGGATAAAGTATTGGTGCATAGAGCGCTGTCAACACTTGATGTATTGGTAATAGTTCTAATTGTGGTCGGAATATTTGATGTGATTCTCAGGGGATTACGGGAATACTTGTTCGCTCATACTGCTAATAGAATTGATATCCGGCTTGGCATTAAGCTATTCAGACATCTGCTGGGGTTGCCATTACTCTATTTTAAAAGCAGGCAAGTGGGAGCAATTGTAACAAGGGTTCAAGAGCTTGATAGCATACGTGACTTCTTAACGGGATCATTGCTCACGTTGTCAGTTGATGTTCTGTTTACATTTGTTTTTTTTGGAGTCATGGCATGGCTTTCAATGGATCTAACCCTGGTTGTCCTAGCGGTTCTGCCTTTCTATTTTTTGCTTGCTTGGGGAACGACTAGACCACTGCAAAAACGTATTGAAGATCAGTTCCAGACATCAGCTGCCAACATGTCTTTTCTTAACGAGTCTGTGAGTGGAGTAGAGACGATCAAAAGTCTTGCTGTTGAACCGAGAATGCAACGAAATTGGGAGAAGCAGACTAATGATATGGTTACGGCAGGCTTTAAAACACAGACTTTGAATACCTTTGTTAATCATGGCGTAATGCTGTTACAAAAAATGTCCGGTGTACTGATTATCTGGATAGGTGCACATAAGGTGATGTCACTTGAACTGACGATAGGACAACTGATTGCTTTTAACATGATGGCGTCCCATGTTAACCAGCCTGTGGCTAAGCTGATTGAACTGTGGCAGCAGTTTGTTCAAACCCGCGTGGCAATAAATAAACTTGGAGATATGTTGGATCTTCCTGTTGAGCAAAAACAGGGTGATGAATCTCCTGCTACTTCTCTTAGAGGAGAACTGCGCCTCAACAATATTTCATTCCGTTATCAACCTGATTTACCCATGGTGTTAAACAACATCGACCTGCATATAAAACCGGGCCAAACCGTTGGTATTGTCGGGCCTTCAGGTTCGGGAAAAAGCACTCTGACGAAGTTATTGCAAAAGCTCTATACACAGGACGAAGGAGAAATATTGATTGATGATCTTTCCATAACAGACGTATCTCCTTCTTACTTGCGTAGCCAGATAGGTGTCGTTTTACAAGAGAACTATCTGTTTAACGCCACTGTAAGAGAGAATATAGCGATCCGTGATGTAGCGGTACCACTGGAAGATGTCGTCAAAGCGGCGACACTGGCAGGTGCTCACGATTTTATACTGCAACTTCCCCTTGGGTACGACACGGTAATTGCAGAAGGAGGGAGCTCATTATCCGGAGGGCAGCGTCAGCGGCTGGCGATTGCCCGGGCGTTAATCGCTGACCCCAGAATTTTGATTCTTGATGAAGCAACCAGTGCGTTGGATGATGAGTCTCAGGCCATTATTCAAAGTAATATGGCAAATATTGCCAAAGGCAGAACAGTTATCAGCATTGCTCATAGGCTATCAACCGTCCGGGATTGCGATCGCATTATTACGCTAGAAAAAGGAGAGATTACAGAAATGGGGAGCCATTCAGAACTGTTGTCTTTGCAAGGCTGTTATGCACGCTTGTGGAATTTGCAGCAAGAGTTAGCAGAGGAGAAGGTGTAAATGAGTTGGTTCTCTGGGTTCCGTTTTATGAAACGAAAAGTGGTCGGTGCTAATCAGCGTTCAACTGATGAGTTTGAATTTCAGCCAGGTCACCTTGAAATCATTGAACGTCCTCCCTCTCCTTGGGCAAGGAGTAGTGCTTTGGTGATCTGCCTGTTGTTATTTATTGTCATTGCGTGGTCTGTTATAGGCAGATTGGACATCCATGCTAGTGCCGCTGGCCGCTTGTTGGTCTTTTCCCACTCTAAAATTATTCAGTCACTGGAAACGGGAGAAGTTGCAGCAATCCATGTACGTGACGGTCAATCGGTGCAGCAAGGTGATGTGCTGATTAGTCTTAACTCTGTCGGTGCTGAGGCTGAACTTCAGCGCCTTCAAAACCAAATAAATTATCAGCTGTTGGAAAAAACACGCTTAACGGCATTACTTTCTGATGAACCGGTGGTTTTTTTCTCTCAGGCTGCTAAAGGTAAATCGACACCACAGCAGGTAGAGCTCACAGAGAAACACTTACAGAGCGTATGGAAAGAAGTATCTGCCCAGTTAAGAAATTATGAAAGCCAAGTTTCGGTTAATCGTGCCAGTCAGCAGAAAGGAGAAATAGAAGTAAAAGCACTTGAACGGCTGGCAACCAATATCCGTTACCGGCTGCGCGCCCAGCGCGCTCTGGAAGCGAACAAGCTCTTAGCAAAAATGGAGTTGTTAGAAAAAGAAAAAGAGTTGATTGAAGTGGAGCGCTTACTATCCAGTCAGATGGCAGAAAATAGAGTATTAGACGCTCAATATCAAAACCTTAGTGAACAAAAAACTAGTTATTTGGCAAAGGTAAAGCGTGAATATTATCAGCAGCTTACGCAAGTTGATGCTTCCATTGCGCTTATTGAGCAGGACTTGATTAAAGCGAAAGAAAAATCAAGGCTACAGGTTTTAAAAGCGCCAGTAGATGGGGTAGTACAACAATTAGCGATTCACACAATCGGAGGAGTGATAGAGCCGGCGAAGCAACTGATGGTTATCGTGCCTGATGATAGCGCTATAGAGGCTAAAGTGATGGTGCTGAACAAAGATGTAGGATTTGTTCAGGCCGGACAACACGTAGAGATAAAAGTGGATGCTTTTCCTTATACTCGTTATGGCACCATCAGTGGTGTTGTAGCCCATATTTCGAAAGATTCGGTAGAAGATGAAAGGATGGGTTTGGTTTTTCCGGCACGTATACAGCTGAATCAGAACTATATCGTAGTTGAGGAGAGTGAGAGTAAACTGCAGGCAGGAATGAGTGTGACCGGCGAAATCAGAACCGGAAACCGCAGAGTTATTGATTACCTGTTAAGCCCGCTACAACAATACCAATCTGAAGCATTGAGAGAGCGATAGATCTATGGTTGCTGTTTATAAAGTAGATATGAGTCAGAAAGAAACAGCGATGCAGGCTGTTACTTATGTGGCGGGACATTTTAATCTTTCCGTTGAACCAGAACAGTTAGTACACAAACTAGGCACAGCAGGGAAAAAGGTTAGCGGTGATGAGTTGTGTCGTATTGTCCGCTGGACTGGTCTTCGGGCGAAACGAATTAGCACTAACTTTGAACGTCTAGAGTACTTACCGACTCCGGTTTTGCTGAACACAAGCCAGGGGTGGCTGGTGCTGAAAAGAGTAAGTAAAGAAAGAGTAACTCTTTACCATCCTGCAATAGATAGTAGCCGGCAATATCCGAAAACATTATTGAGCCAGTATTGGGATGGGGAGAGCATCCTTATATCTGAGGTTAAGGAACATCATAAGGCTCATAAGTTTGGCTTTCAATGGTTCCTGCCTTCCATCCGCAAGCATGTAAGCCAGTTTAAAGTAGTGTTGATAGTGTCGTTAATGTTGCAGCTTATTGCACTGGTTACTCCAATGCTGTTTGAAAATGTAATTGACAGAGTATTAGTCAGCCGAAGCCTAACCAGTCTGGAAGTTCTAGGTTTTGCTATGCTGATGCTGGCTATTTTTGAACCAGTATATGGGTTTATACGCTCTTGGTTGTTTTCCAATCTTGCCAGTAAAGTAAATTCTGAACTGTCAGCCCGGCTGTATCAACATTTGATTGATCTTCCCTTAAACTATTTTCAACAGCGTCAGACCGGACAAATTATCGCCCGAGTTAAGGAGATGAACCAGATACGGCAGTTCCTCACTGGGTCTGCATTAACCATGTTGCTGGATTTAATTTTCATCGCCCTTTTTGTCGGAGTGATGTTCAGCTATTCCCCTAAGCTAACCTGGCTGATTTTAGGTTCATTGGTGCTGTATTTCATATTCTGGCTTGCAGTAGGGCCAGGTTTGAGAGCTCGCGTAACCAGAGAGTACGAACTCTCGGCAGATAATACGGCCTTTTTGGCAGAATCAGTCACTGGGATTGAGACAATTAAAACCACAGCGACAGAAGAAAAATTTCTTCAGCGTTGGGAGAAACAGCTGGCGAGCTTTATCAGGGCCGCATTTAAGGCAAAAATGGTTGGTATTTGGGCCGGGCAGGGGATTGGCTTGATTCAGAAGCTGACTTCTGCACTGCTGCTATGGTGGGGAGTGACTCTTGTTATGGAGGGGCAGTTAAGTGCGGGTGAGTTGGTCGCATTTAATATGCTATCCGGTCATGTTACACAGCCTATTTTGAGGCTCGCTCAGGTCTGGCAGGACTTTCAACATACTCTGATTTCTCTTCGGCGGGTCGGGGACATTCTGGATGAAAACACTGAAAGCGGTTCTTCAGGTTTAGCATCTGTTCCGAAGTTGAGCGGAGAAGTGAGCTTTTCCAATGTGCGTTTTCGTTACAGTGAAGATGGAAAAGAGATTCTGCGCAATCTGAATCTGGATATTAAGGCTGGTGAATTTGTAGGTGTGACAGGCCCTTCCGGTTCGGGAAAGTCCACTTTAACTCGATTACTGCAGCGCCTGTATGTACCTCAGAACGGGCATATTCTAATTGACGGAATTGATTTGGCTATTGCTGATCCGGTAGCACTTCGACGCAACATGAGTGTTGTTCTGCAAGAAAGTATTCTCTTTTCCGGCACCATTTCTGAAAACATCAGTCTTTGCCGCCCGGATGCCAGCATAGAAGAGATAATGCTGGCTTCCACCATTGCTGGTGCTGATGGTTTTATCCGTGAAATGGCCGGTGGTTACGACAGTCAGGTAGGCGAAAAAGGTAGCCTCCTTTCGGGGGGTCAACGTCAGAGAGTTGCCCTTGCCCGAGCATTACTTACCAACCCCCGAATATTGTTACTTGATGAAGCTACAAGCGCTCTCGACTATGAGTCAGAGGCGGCCATTATGTCCAACATGAGTGAAATATCACATGACAGGACAGTAATCAGTATCGCGCATCGCCTGAACACCATTCGTCATGCAGACCGGATTTTGGTGATTGATCAGGGGGGTATTGTTGAACAAGGCACACATGAGGAACTGATTCTCAAAGGTGGAATATATTCAGGCCTATGGAAAAAACAAGCCGGAAGTTGATCTCGCTTTGTTATTTACTCTAAAAATGCCGCATGTAACACGTCAGTTTTGTGTGGGTGATGTTTCGTTAACCCAAATGGATAAGGGTTCTTAAGTTGATGGTGTTTTTGTGTAAGGAAGCCAGAAACCCTGCTACAAGGTATTCATAATATGAGTTCAAGTAGTTTAAACAATGCCATTCAGGCATCGTTTCAGAAGCATTTTAACCGTGCTTTAATTCAGGCAGTGACAGAGTCTGTAACCTCTGGTAAGGACAGTCTTGATCCCAATTTAGCGATTAAGGCAATGGAGCTTGCATTAGAGGAGAATGGTGTAAGTAAAAGTGCCGTTGATGCGGTAGCGCTGCTTAAAACCGATCAAAAAGTGATCGATCAGTTTGACCAGTTCGATAAAGTGCTGAGCAGTAATAAAGCTTCTTCATCTTCAATCGATCAAACTAAGTTTAGTCGAATTCAATTGAGTAAAAGCGAGTTCGATAACCTAGCAAAAAGTATCAAAAAAGGGACTAATTACAATATACCGAGTGAAGTGGGTAAAACGGCTGCTGGATTTGGCAGTACCGCATGGAGTGTCAAAGGTAAATGGGGTGAATTTAAAGATGCCTCAAGGGCGCTAAATATAGAAACAGAGTTGAACAAGGCACTGCAGGAATTTGACAATCTTCCTTCCGAATATAAAACAGAGTCTTTTGAAAAACTTTTCGCTAAGCGTCATCCTCCAGTCAAAATTGAATTGAATGGAGAAACCATTACCAAAACGACACTTTCTCCAAAGCAAAAAGCGCTTAAACGTATTGAAGGTGCACTTGAACAGTCTGATAACTACATCAAAGAGGTAAATGCTAAGAGTGTTCCCGGGCAGGATTTGCTATCGAAAGCGGGGGGGTATGGTAAGAAAGTCTGGGCTGTTGGAGGGCCTTTGACAAACATCGGTAGTGGTGTATCTACTGCTGTTAGTGCACAGGGTGGCGTAAATAAAATTAGGGATTTATACGAAAAAGGTATCATTTCGGAGAGTGAGTATAAAGCAAGAAAAGCTCAGCTTGATTTAACTACAGCATCAGGGGCGCTAACCATTACTTCCGGAGTTGTCGAAGGCTCGAAAACAATAGTAACCCAAATTGTCAAGCACACTTCGAAAGGAATTGCGAATACTGCTGCAAAGAGTTTCGCAAAAATCGCCCCTGGTATTGGGGATATGCTGGCTATTGGCATGTCTTCAATTTCTTTAGCTAAGAATGCTATCTCGGCTGACCAGGCAAGAAAATCAGGAAATACTGGCCGTACGGCTGTGTACGGAACCATGGCTGCATTGGATGGAGTCAATGTCGTTTTAAACAGTGTGGCTCTTGCGTTGGAGTTTGTTCCTGGAGCCGGTAACGCGTTATCTTTTGCCATCAATATGGTTTCAGTGGCTGTTGAGTTTATTAAGTCTACGATAGAGCAGTTTGCTAGTCTATTTGATAACCGTTCAGAAGCGGAGAAAGTTAACGAGAAGTTTACTCAACTGGTTGAATCTGATGCTTTTAAAAAGCATGTTGATGTACTGGCAGATGACTTTAAGAAGCAAGGCTACGATATTTTTGAATATGTTACCGACTCTAAAAGCACAGGTGTTAAAGGCTCCGATTCCGCTCATAACAAAATACCAGTGAAAAAAGTACTTCGTTTATTAAGCGACGGCATGTTTAAGAAAAGCTTTGATAAATTAAAAAAAGCTTATGTCGACACCAGTTACAAGGATGGTGATTATCACGGTCTAAATGGTGATGATCTTATCCAGATTCTTGGCGGTGGTAACCGTAATTTATACGGTGAAGGCGGTGACGATATTATCATCGACGCTAAAGGCAACAGTAAACTGGATGGTGGTAAAGGTAATGACTATCTGGATGGCGGTGCTGGTGTGGATAAGTTCTATGGCGGAGATGGTGATGATGTCGTTAAATTCCAGCCGGCAATTGATAAATCTGCTGATGGTGGCGTAGGCAAAGATACTCTTAAAGTGAACTTTGGCAATGGTGATCATATCTCACTGCGCTCAGGACAAATGCAACATCAGTTAGGTGGTGTTCACCTTGATCTGGAAAATAAACAGGCGGGTGTTGGTCTTGGAAAAGACAGCATTGTTGATACAGCCAAGCATTCAGTAAGTGCTCCGTCTAACCTGACCAGTTACTTTACCGGTAGCGATGGTGTAAAAGCATCGGCTCAGCTTGAGTCATTGATGAGCCGTGGTTCCTCATCTATAGGCAATTATGCCGATTTAGTTAAAGCGGCTAAAGGGCATCAGCTATGGCAGTTAGCCAATACTGGAAACGGTGTCCGCTATTACACTGACGGTGAACGAATCTATAAACAGAACGCAGATGGTTCAGTTCATCAGGGGCAGTTCTCTATCAAAGGGATTTCCGATTCAGTGGTAAGCTGGTCTGGGGATCACCGTACAGCCAATGTATCGAACGGTAATGAAGTAGAGGCATTATTGTACCTTTCATTCTCAAGTACTGATTGGGTGAAAAACTTCGAAAACGGAGACGTAAAACTTTCTGGCTCTTCGTTAGCTAATATCTATGGTGATAGTCAGGACAATATGATCCGCATTGGTTCTGGTGGATTTGCAGCAGTGGATACAAGAGATGGCAATGACACAATTGTACTTGAGGCGGATAGTCTTCGTGTAAACGACTTTAATAATAACTTTATTTATAGGAATGCGATACAAGGGGGCGATGGCTACGATTCATTAGTTCTTAAGAACATTAATACAAACAATACCCCTTATCATAATAAGTATCATGCCTATTATCTAGTTGATCATCGTCATAAATCACTTCGCAAGTTTGGTGACAATGCCGGTCACTCTTATGGTCACAAAGACTACAGAATGGTTGCGGTTGATGGCATAGAATCTGTGGTACTAGATGACTCTGCTGCATCGGGTGTAAGGGGAGCAACAACCCTCGATGCTTCTGCGCTTGGTAAAGGAATGACTTATGTAACTAACCTTGAGCGCCAGGCCGATATCGTGACTTCAAAGCATGACGATAAGGTCAAAGTTAATTCAGCGGCGAATGGCAGCCAGTTCAGAAGTTCCGGGGGCCAGGATATCCTCGATTTTGGCGGATACCAAAAAGGTGCCGTTAAAGTGAACTTGGAAAATGGTCAGATACACGGAAGTCTTACAGGGTTGGTGCATAACTTTGATAATGTCTTCGCTTCTAGGTATAGCGGTGACGTACTGACAGGCAGCAGCCGGTCAAACACATTGGTTGCTCAGGGTGGTAGTGATACTTTGTTCGGCATGGGCGGTGATGATCATCTGGTTTCCCGTCAGGGAACTCACACTCTGATAGGCGGTGAAGGCTCAGATCTCTATACCGTAACGGGGCATGTAAACAGTGCTTCAGTCTCTATTGTTGCTCAGGCTGACTCCAAAGGAAAAGTGACTATTATGGTCGACTTTGGTCAGGGAATGAAAACCCTACAACCGGGTAAACATAACCTGAATGTGCTTGGCGTTGATAAGTCTACACTCACCCTTTTATCAGGGCTGACACTTCAAGACAGTGCAGGTAAAGATGTGAGCAACAACGGATTGATTTCTGTTGTTGATAATCAGCTTGTAGTTAATACTCAAGGGCATTTTTCTAACCTAAAAGCGAATGAGAAAGTTCAGCTTTCTGCTGGTTATAAATCAGCGGGTTCGGTTACCCGTATTGATGAGTCTGGCATTAATAATGTACTTCGCCTTGGTGGTATCAAAGACATCAATGATATTCAGTTTGCACTGGATAAAGACAATAATCTTGTTATAAAAAATAAGCAGGGACAGGATGTGATTGTTGATGTTCAGTTCGGTCGCGAGTTCTCAGCCGGTAAAACAACGTTAGCAGAGTTAAGTAGTAACTTTGTGAAGCGTTTCCCTCAAATTAATCTGCTGAGTACCCAGAAGAGCTTGGATATGGCTCAGTTCAATACCAAGCTATCGATATTTGTAAACTCTCTGAAAGGTCATGAACTTGCGGTGAATGATCGTATTATTCAAAGCCAGTCTAAGCAGTCGACCATCAACAGCAAGCTAGGGGATGACATTATTGTTGCTGACGGTTTTGCAGGAAACAAGGTTGATCGTATAGACGCAGGGGCGGGAGACGACATTATTCTTGCTAACCGCAAGTGGAAGGGGCTTACATCGAACGACAATCCGCTCTCTACAACTATTGTTGCCGGGGCCGGCAGCGATACAGTGGTGCTGGGAGATGACAGCCGCAGCATTTTTGTTGACTTTACTACTGGTGCTCAGGAAGGGGATAAAGATACTCTGGTTCTGAATTATGCGGATATGAAGGGTATTGCCTTTATGTCTTCAGGTAACCGACTAAGTGATGTAACCATCGTATCAAGAAAAACGAACCGCTCGTCACTTATCAAAGGTATGCCAGCTAAGTTAGCCATTAAAGCAAATGGGAATACCTACATAACTGATAATGCAGCGCAGATCAGTGATATCTTAACTGGAAAAACACCGTTCTCTCCATCTGTTTTTACTCACTATCTGGATAAGGATGGTAATCCGTCCCTAAACCTAGAGTCGGTTAACAGCAACGGCCTTAGAGTCTGGATGGGGAGTACTAAGCACGGATTGCATATCAGGCTGCAAGGCAACAACAACCGAACACTAGCTACTTTCGACTTCTCGAATATTAACCACTCTAATATCAATAAAGCTAGCTTAATAAAAGGAATTGCCGCAAATACTCAGGGGAGCCTGAAGTTCGGTGATAAAACGCTAACGGGTAAAGAGGTTCACTCTTATCTGCAAACACTTCTTTCTGACAGTAGTAAGGTTCATCTTGAGCCGGGTTTGACTCTTACCGACAAACAAGTAGTTGTTGAACAACCTACAAAAGATAAGGGTAAGGAAGAACAGATACGTATTACCAATGCGTCCTTTGAACATGGCAGCTACAAAAATGTTCAGGATTGGTTTAAGCATGGTGATGCTGGTGTGTTCTTCAATAAGGATCATCACAAAAAAAATGCGCATGGCAGTAAAGCACTACATCTCTCAGGTGGTGAAAGAGTCACGCAAACCTTACACCATGAAATTCTTGATACTTCTGCAGATTACAAATTGAAAGTTAATATAGCTAGTGTAGCCAATATAAGATCAATGTTTTCTGTTCGTCTTCTGGCGGGGATTAAGGCCATTGGGGCAGTTACGTTCAGCCCTCAACAATATTGGGATAGTGTCGGTGGTGACTGGAAAGAGCTAGAAATGCATATAGATGGCTCAAGGTTCAAAGGAACTAGGTACGAAAACCAGAAGTTGTCTATTCAGCTCGTTCAAGGGAAAAGCGACCGCCCATTTCAGGGGGGAAAGGCAGAGACAGCTTTTGATAACGTGCGTTTATCCAAACTAACGGGCGCAATGGCGACTTTTGGTAAAGATGCAACATCGGTTGATGGCAGTAGTACCAGAGGCACAACCTATACGTTTAAGAGCCTGATAGCACCACCGCAGGTTTAGTAAACACAAAACGGCTCTTCTGTACCGGAAGAGCCTTAATCACCTTGTTTATTAATTAAAATCGGGAAAAAAATGAAAATTAAATTATTAGCTTCGTTAGCCCTGCTTGGCAGTACACTTACTTATGCGCAGGACGCTCCTTTAACTGCGGAAGCTATCTCCGCTGCTCAGGTAAGCAGTGCTCAGAAATCTGAGACTTATACCTATGTTCGCTGCTGGTATCGGCCACATACTTCTCATGACGATCCTGCCAGTGAGTGGGAGTGGGCTTTAGATAGTGATGGCGATTACTACAAATTAGATGGGTATTGGTGGTCGTCAGTATCATTTAAGAACATGTTTTACACCGATGTTGCTCAATCCACAATTATGCAACGTTGTAAAGAAACCCTGGGCGTAAATCACACTGCTGCAGATATCACTTTCTTTGCTGCCGATAACCGTCTTTCGTACAACCAATCAATTTGGACAAATGATAAAGTTGGTCAATCTTCGAAGATAAACAAATTGGTTGTGTTTGGAGATAGCCTTTCTGACACAGGAAATATGTTTAATGGTTCGCAATGGCTTTTCCCGAACCGCAACTCATGGTTTTTAGGGCACTTTAGCAATGGGTTTGTCTGGACGGAGTACATTGCGAGAGACAAGGATATTCCCGTATATAATTGGGCAGTAGGTGGTGCTGCCGGAAGTAATAAGTATATAGAATTAACGGGGGTTAAAGACCAAGTAGAATCCTACCTTGTTTATCGAAAATTAGCAAAAAACTATAAACCAGAGAATACTTTGTATGCCGTCGAGTTTGGTATTAATGATTTTATGAACTATGGCCGAACTGTCAAAGCTGTTAAAGAAGACTTTACTAAAGCTTTGAACCGTATGGTTGACAAAGGTGCAAAAAATATCCTGCTAATTACTTTACCGGATGCGACAAAAGCTCCGCAGTTTAAATATGAGAGTGAAGAGAAGGCGGCAACTGTAAAAAGTAAAATTCTAGCTTTTAATAAGTTCATTCGTCTACAAGCCAAACAATACCCTCAGATTAATGTTGTTTTATATGATGCCTACGAGTTATTTGAGAAAGTAACGAATAAACCTGAAGAGTATGGTCTAAAAGTAGTCTCTGAGCCTTGCCTCGATATTAATCGAAATTCTGCTCGTGATTATTTATTGTCACATAGCTTGACCCGAGATTGTGACCGCTATGGTTCCGATAAATTTGTATTCTGGGGAGTGACACATCCTACGACAGCGATGCACAAACTGATGGCTAATGAACTAATTAAAACTTCTTTTTATAGTTTTAATTTCAAGTAAAATATGTGTATATAAATATATAGGGGCTACGTTTATGCCCCTCATATTTATTAATTTATTTACTAGGAATAAAGACACAAAACCGAGCTCCTCCTAATGGACTCTCACTAAGTTGGATTGTCCATCCCATTGCTTTTGCTGCGTTTACAGCAATAGTCAAACCAAGTCCAAAGCCTCCTTTGTTAGTATTCCTGCTTTCGTCTAGTTTGTTAAAGGCAACAAAAACGTCGTTCCTTTTATCCTTCGGAACTCCAGGGCCATCATCATCGATAGTCAATGTAATCGATTGAAGGCTATAAGTTAAAGAAACATCGATTTGGCTACTGGCGAACTTTACAGCATTACTGATTATGTTATCAATTAATAGTTGGGCTAATATCCTATCACCATTAACGTAGAGGCATTTTTCAGGGGTTTTTATGTTAAACCGAGAATCCCAGTAAATTTCTAATCTTTTCCTAACAAATAAATTTATATCTATTTCTTCAAATGTTAGTTGTAATGAATCAGAGGTTGATTCACTTACTTTAGCTACTGTTACAATGTCACTTATAAGGATATTTAAATCATTGATATAATTATCAATTTTATCAAATTTTTTTCTTATATTTTCGGGGGCTGACTTTCTACTAATATCACAAGTAAGTTGAATTCTAGAAAGAGGTGTACGTATTTCATGAGATATAGCTTGAGTGAAAATATTTGATTGGTTGATTTTTTCTTTAATTTCACACGCCATCTGATTAAAATCTTGTGCCAGTACCGAAATAGGGTGAGGCACTCTTTCGTTTGCCCTTGCGTTTATATCTCCGTTACCAAACTCTTTGCATTTCTCCCTCAGTGAGTCTAAATGTTGCTCCAATTTTCTCATTTGAAGATAAATAAGAAACCCTAGGATAATGGCTATACCCAAGTATAAGGATAGAATGGTGAGTCGTTCCGTGTCTTGATACCAATTTATTTCCGGAGAGAAAAATCTTTTGTTCTCACTAATCAAAATATAGTTTATGCTATAAGGCAGCTTGAAGACTGCCGAGTACAGGCCATCAGAGTTTAAAAAAACTGGTACTTGGTCGAACTCACCTATAAAGCTACACTCAATACATGTGTATTCCCCACTTTTGTCGTCAATAGCTTCAATTTCGAAAATATAAAATGATATTTTCTTTTTTTCTATAAGTTTTCCTCGTAAATTTAAATGGTCATCGTTTTTTGAGCTTACCAGATATTCATCTACCATAAACTTTGCATCGGCCACAAAATTATCTGCTTCTGTAGAGTAAATAAGACCACTACCAACAACTATAATAATGGAACTTGTTAGTGTAAGGGTCAGTATTAAGCCTAAATAAATCTTAAAGAATTCTGATTTGAATTTTTTATTTTTCAATAAGTACATACCCCTGATTTCGAATTGCTCTGATTTCTAGGTTTACAATCTCTTGGGTTCTAAGTTTTTTTCTCAATCCAGAAATACGCATATCAATTGTTCTGTCATGATTGCTGTAAGCTATACCTCTCAATGATCGGCTACACCTTTCTCTGGAAACAATATTTCCTATGCTATTATATAAAACCTCAAATACATCAAACTCCGATTTAGTAACAATTATTTCGGTAGTTCCCAAAAAAATTCTTTTAGAATAAGTATCTATCTGTACTTGAGAGGTCGTAGTTGAATCTGATAAACGTCGGTCTAAACGTCGGTCTAAACGTCGAATAATTGCATCTATCCGTGCTAGAAGAACTTCGCCTTTAAATGGTTTAGTTATATAATCGTCAGCCCCATACTTGAGAAGCATAACTTCACTACTTTGTTCAACGGACGCAGTTAAGATTATTAACGGACCCTTATAAAAAATTCTAGCTTCCTGACAAATAACAGCACCATTGACACCCGGTAACATCAAATCTAGTAGCACCACATCTGGCTTTAATCGTGTAATTGCTTCGATAGCACCTAGACCATCATAGACTGTGTATACCAAAAAACCTTCTTCTGAAATATATTCTTTAATTAGATCTGAAATAACCAGATCGTCTTCTATAACAAGAACGGTATTTTTCAAATCAACCTCTAACTAGACTTGTTTTCCATGTAAATGTTTATATTGGATAAATGTATCTTTACAATAATACCGATTTGTAAAAAAAAAACAGGAAACAAGTTCACAAATTATAACTAAGGGAAAAAAGTACAAAAGAAAAAATGCATGCAACTATTATTATCGGTCTGATTTTAGATGATTATTGATAGTCACTACTTTATCCATACTATTACTTTATTCTAATTGTCCTATGAAGAAAGTGTAGTAGCATAGTTAATTTTTCTACCTAATTAGAGGTGTTAAAATAAAAATTGTACACTAGGTAAAATTATGAAAAAACGTACGATGAGAACTTTTAGTCCCGAATTTAAACTAAAAGCTGCTTATTTAGTCACTGAACAAGGTTACTTTATGACTGAAGCTGCGAGTACTTATCCATGAACCCCACTCAGCAAGTAATAGCTCAGCAGGCGCAAGAACCTTAGCAACTATCGTAACGAATGCAGGTATCAATCTTAGGCGCTACAGAGAAATTAAGTTTATGAAGCAACTTGGATTGTTCAGTTGTCAGCTACCGAAACATTGATATAACCTTAAGCCCAAAAGCATGTAGAAATTCCCAACCATCTTGATAGGCAGTTCGCAGTAACAACTCCAAATCAGGTGTAGGTTAGTGATGTTAATTACATCTGAACTGGAAATTGCTTGGCTGAATCAGCTGTTGTTGATTTACCGATTGGCTAGTTAACTCACTATCATTAGAAAAGATTTGCAAAGCTCTTCCATGATTTATGAGCGTCGTGATAAGTCAAGAAGGGTGATATTTTATAGTGATCAAGGCAGTCATTATACAAGCAGGAAATATCAACAAACACTATAGTGCTATCAGATAAAATAAAACTCGTCTCGAAGAGGAAATTGTTAGGATAGCGCTCCATCAATTCTATTTAAAGTGGCACACTTCAGCGTTGAGGTACAGTTCCTCAATGTTATCTGATTCAAAAGTCTGCTGTTTGATCAAGCTAATGGCGAGGCTTATTGGCATAGGTTTATAGAAGTAGAAGCCTTGGATGTAGTCGACGCCTAGTTTCGACAAGATCTTCAGTTGTGACTCGTACTCAACGCCTTCAACTATGACTTGCATGCCTAAGGTACGTGATAGCTGAAGCATGGATTCTAATAGTGGGATACCAAAACTGGATTCGTCGGATATGTTTTTTACGAACACACGATCAATTTTGAGAATACTGAACGGAAATTGCCTTACAAAATCTAATCCAGCGTAGCCAGTACCAAAGTCATCTATGGCAATTCTTACACCAAGATCACATAGCTTTTGCAAGTTGTCCTTAATTTTGATCATATCGGCATCAGAACACTCACCATCCTCTGTCACCTCGAAAACCACTTGCTTGAGAATCTCAGGGTGCCTTTTAAAGATGCTAATCACTTTATTAGTGAAGTTACTGTTGGATACAACGTTTCGGCTGATGTTGACGCTGATGTACTTTGATGCAAACACCTCTTGATTGCTTTTCAATGTCGTTAACACTTCATGCAGAACGAAATAGGTCAACTTCTCAATCAAGCCTAAACTTTCAGCCAATGGAATGAAAATAGCAGGGGAGACGTTACCTTCAATTGGATCGTTCCATCTCAATAGTGACTCACAGCCTACGATCTTATTGGTGCTTTGGTTAACGATAGGTTGCATGTGAACATGTAGGTGTTTGTTTTTGAGTGCGCTAGACAGCGAATATTCTAAGCTACGTTGGCTCTGCTTTTTATGTTTGAAGGAAACGCGAATAATGGTCGTAATTCCCGCCATAAGGAAACCAAACCATAAGTTATTCAGCATGAAGTTAATATAGTACTGATTACCAATGTATGAGGTGACGGCAAATGGGTAGATGTCTGATTGTATCCGCACTGTCGCGTTGTATAAGCCGAGGTCGGTAGGGTGAATGTCTCTTTTGATAACCTCAACTTTAGAGTTAATGCCCTGGCTACTCAAGTTAGCCTCTACAAGCTCAAAGATGAAGTGCGGAGGAATCATCAGGCTCACTCCTGAGCCTTCCTTAGTCGAGAATATCAGCATGATGGATTGCACCTTACTAATCGCTGAGTTTGAATACGATAAGGTGGTTAAATTCGGGGCTTCATTGAGCCGTTGCCTGATGGTGTTGTATAAGCGAAATGAAACCTCACCATCGGTGGTTGAACAGTAAAATCGGTTCTCTTTGTTGAACACCGCGGCTTCTTTCACCCAATCGGCTTCAAAAACGCTTTGTCGAAGTTGTCTAACAATCGCGTCGCAAGGCTGATCTGGGGTAATTTCAGATAAAAAACGGTCGAATCTTGATTGGATTCCTTCTAACCTCGTTTCTACTAACCTTGATGTGTCTTCGGTTAACGTTTGGTAATGAGACGGTGTTAAAGGAATGAGCAATGCCATAAAAAAAAAGAAAGAAATGGCAAAGAAGAACGAAGTTTTGGCAAAATGCTGGTACTTGATATCCATATTAAGAGAAGCGTGACCGATTGGTGTGTGAATGCAACTTAATTTATAAATTTAACGATCACGTAGCAATAGTAATAATAAATATTGTGAATGTGCGCATGAATTATTGATAAAGATAATATGTTTTCGATTTTTACCAGCGAAATCTTGATGTTATCTCGTTTTTTCTTTGTTGTGGGATCCATATTTTGCATGATTCATACGTATAACAAGCGCTTATATCCGGATAAATTTTGATGTTATTTGCTTAAAGATCGAAAGATATTTAAATATTGAGCCATGTTTAAACTAATTAGCTGATATGGTCACAAGTTAAACAAGGCTATAAGGAAATGTCATTGCCCCTTCCATGGGTGACAATATTTAGGATGTTTATGAAAAGATTGATATCAGTAATTGCATTCGCTTTGCTGTCTGGTTCTGTATTAGCAGATGAACAGGCTGTTGATTGCGAGAATGCGATGAATACCATAGAAATTAACCACTGTGCGTCGATTGAGTTGGAATCGGCAACAACGGAGCTTGCTCAATACCTTGAAGCGAGCTTTGAACACAATGCTTATGATGAGGAATTGGTGGGTTCCATAAAGGCCGCTCAAGAGAGTTGGCAAGCTTACATGACAGCCCATTGTGACTCCGTGTATACCCAATGGCGCGATGGTTCAATTCGTGGCTTGATGGCGCTTTCTTGCAAAAGCAAACTCACCAAACAAAGAACACATGAGGTGTGGGATAACTTCTTAACCTATATGGATAGCACACCGCCCGTTTTGCCAGAACCAGAATAGAAAGAATTAGGATCGAAAAGGGCAAGGTTATTTAACCTTGCCCTTTGTTACTTTTAACTGTTGATTAGAGCTGTAAGGAAGCGCTTTAAATGGCTTTTACGCTGCTTCGTTCAACTAACGTTGGCTCTAACTCAACAACCTGCGGATACGCATCAGGTGTTTTGAGTCGGTTCAAGAGAGTATCTACGGCCGCTTTACCTAAACGGTGCTTTGGCTGGTGGATAGTGCTCAATGCTGGGGTCATGTATTTTGACAAGTGGATGTCATCGTAACCAATGATCGAAAGATCGTTTGGAATCGATGTGCCATCTTGAGCCGCAGCGTGAATCACACCCATTGCCATCATGTCATTACTCACGAAGATTGCTGACGGCATTACGCCTCGGGTCTTTAGTGTTTGGTATGAGTCAAAGCCGCCATCGCATTCGAAGTTGGATTCAACAATCCATTTAGGATTGATCTCTAGCTTTGCTTCTTCCATTGCTTGCTTGAAGCCTTGATAACGAGAGGAGGCTTGATTGCGATGCAGTGGGCCGGTGATACAACCAATCTGAGAGTGGCCGTTGTCTATCAAATGCTTGGTCGCCATGTAGCCACCTTGGTGCGAGTTGTCTTGGATCTTATCACTCGCGAACAGCATTGGACCCCAGTCCATGACCACAACAGGTAGTTCTGGATAGCGTTCAAATACGTCAATATGCTGCCCTTCAAGGGTTGAACACATCAACATCAAGCCATCGACACGCTTTTGCAACAAGGTGTCGATAGATGACTTCATACGGTCGCTGTCGCCTTCGGTGTTACACAAGATAAGGTTGTAGCCTTTCTCATAACAACGACGTTCAACACCTTTTACTACTTCGCCAAAGAATGGGTTTGTAGAGGTAGTAACCAGCATACCCAAGGTTTTGGTTTGCTTCATTTTCAAGCTGCGAGCCAATGCAGACGGCGCGTAGTTGAGTTCTTTAGCCGCACTGTTAACACGCTCAGCTATCTCTTCACTGACAAAACGTGACTTGTTGATCACATGGCTGACGGTTGAAGTAGAAACCTTTGCTAGCCGAGCGACGTCTTTCATTGTTGCCATAAAAAATCCTTGTGGGAGTAACTTGCCACGTTGCGCGATATTCTGCCTGAATACAGGGGCTTATGCTTGTTATTTGTTGTTACCGAATCTTAAGGTTAACAGTCAAAAATCAACTAAGCAGACAGTTGCTCTGCTAAAAATGCGTCTGTTTCATCTCGGCTTGGAATAGAGGTTTGAGCGCCAAAGCGAGTCACTGAAATAGCAGCCGCGGCATGAGCAAACTTAATCGCGCGCTCAAGTGGCATATCTTCAAGCAAGCCTGTCACCAATGCGCCGTTGAAGGTATCACCAGCAGCGGTTGTGTCTGTCGCTTCAACACGGAAACCTGCGATTAGCTCGCCTTTGTCGTTTTTACTTACCCAAACACCTTTGGCGCCAAGTGTGATCATCACAGTCTCGATGCCTTTCGCGTGCAAAGCCAAAGCTGCCTGATGAGCGGATGCGCTGTCAGTCACGGTAATGCCTGTTAGTACTTCAGCTTCAGTTTCGTTGGGTGTGATCACATCAACACAAGCAAGCAATGAATCCGATAATGGACGAGCAGGTGCCGGGTTTAGAATAACTTGAGTGCCACTCTCTTTTGCTACTTTTGCTGCGTATTCAATGCCTTCAATTGGCGTTTCAAGTTGAGTTAGAAGGTATTTAGCGCCGCGAATCTTCTCTAGATGCGGTTCAATTTGGTCGCAAGTCAGCTTGTTGTTGGCTTCAGCAGAAAGGCAAATACTATTTTCACCTGCTGCGGATACTTGGATCATCGCGATGCCTGTAGGTGTGTTGTCTGCAACGATAACACTATCGATGTTAATGCCGTCTTTGGCGAAGTCTTGACGAATATTGATGCCAAATGGGTCGTCACCGACACAGGCGATAAAGCCGATATCTGCGTTTAATCGCGCTGCAGCTACCGCTTGGTTTGCGCCTTTGCCGCCAGGGATGACCTGATAGTTACCGCCAATCAAGGTTTCACCCGGACGAGGGAAAGAAGGAACTTGCAGTACGTGGTCAGCGTTAACGCTACCTAAAACAATCAGTTGAGTCATGATACGAGCCTTATGATATATCGTATTTGAAAATGCATGGGTCTTTCTCATGGTGTTGAGTGCGCTCTCGTTTGTGAGCGGTATGAGAAACAGCGATGCACTGTCGGTTTTTGCTTAGTGTCTGGAGTCAGTGAGCTAATGAGCAGGGAGATAGGGGACTCCCTGCTTAATTAGATTCCAGAGTTAAACTAAGTTATCTGGTAATAGACAAGATTACTTAGCGATGATTTTTAGAGGTACTGGTACGTACTCGTCTACTGTTTCGCCTTTCAGTACTTTGTCTGCCATTTCGATACCTAGAGAACCGATTAGGTCAGGCTGTTGTGCAACTGTAGCGCCAAGTAGGCCACGGTTAACTGCTGCGATGCCATCGTCTGTGCCATCAAAGCCAACGATCATCACTTCTTTGCCAGAAGCTTGAACTGCGCGAAGTGCACCTAGTGCCATTTCATCGTTCTGAGCGAATACTGCTTGTACATCTGGGTTAGCAGCAAGCAAGTTTTCCATTACGTTCAGACCTTTAGTACGGTCGAAATCAGCTGGTTGGCTTGCTAGAAGCTCTAAGTCACTGCCGTTTACTGCGTTCATGAAGCCTTCACCACGTTCACGAGCCGCAGAAGTACCAGCAATACCTTCAAGTTGGATTACTTTTGCTTTTTCGCCCACTTTTTCCATGATGAAGTGACCTGCCATTTCACCGCCGATTACGTTATCAGAAGCGATGTGGCTCACTACGTCACCACGGCTTGCGCCACGGTCTAGTGTTAATACTGGGATGTTTGAACGGTTAGCCATACGAATTGCGTTAGACACAGCATCTGAATCCGTTGGGTTAATCAGGATAGCCTTAACACCACGAATGGTTAGATCTTCAATGTTCGACAGCTCTTTGCTTGGGTCGTTTTGAGAATCAAGAACGATAAGCTTGTAGCCTAGCTCTTCTGCTTTCGCTTCTGCGCCATCTTTCATGGTTACAAAGAATGGGTTATTCAGTGTAGACAGAACGATTGCCATTGTATCTTGTGCCTGTGCAGACACAGATACTGTTGTAGAAAGAAGGGCAGCAGAAATAAGAGTCGCTAATTTTTTCATGGTGTAAGTCCTTTATGTAGGGTGAGCTAGGTTGGATAACCCTAGCTCGTTGTTACATTATTTATAGATTTAATGTTTATAGGTTTGTTACTGATAGATCTTTTCATTAAAGGTGCTTTTTCTATGGGTTTTCTATAGATAAAGCAGGGTGTTGCATTGACTCAAACTAGAGTCTTATTTGTTTTTGTTGTCGACCAATACTGCCAGAAGAATAACCACTGCTTTTGCAATCATCTGGTAGTAAGAAGATACGTCTAATAGGTTTAGGGCGTTGTTTAGGAAGCCGATTATCAGTGCACCAATCAATGTACCCATGATGCGACCACGACCGCCTGCTAAGCTTGTGCCGCCAAGAACCACGGCTGCGATGGCGTCTAGCTCATAACCCATACCTGCGGTAGGTTGAGCAGATGACAAGCGAGAGGCCACAATGATGCCAGCCACTGCAGCTAGCAGGCCACAGATTGCGTAAACGCCGATTTTTACTTTGTCTACATCAATACCTGATAGGCGAGTTGCTGATTCGTTGCCACCCAGTGCGTAAACGTATCGACCAAAGCGTGTGTGGTTAAGTAGGTACCATACCGCTGCAAATACCACGACCATGATCCATACCGGAACTGGGATGCCCATTGCGTAGCCTGTACCGAACCAAGCGAATGCGTCTGCTGTGTCAGTGAAGCCTGTTGAGATAGGGCGACCGTCGGTGTAAACCATGGTTACGCCGCGAAGTAGTGTCATGGTTACAAGCGTTGCGATGAAGGCTTGAACTTTACCCTTAGCGATAATCACACCGCTAATAGCACCTAATGCTGCACCAGCTACTAGAGCGGTTGGTACTGCGATCATGACAGGGATTTCCATGCCAATCATGCTGGCTGCGAACGCGCCACAAAGTGCCAGTACAGAGCCGACACTCAAGTCGATACCCGCGGTTAAAATAACCAGTGTCATACCTACTGCGATAATCGCGTTAACCGAGGTTTGACGCAGGATATTCAGAATGTTGTCGACAGTAAAAAAGTTTGGGTTTAAGAAAGAAACGACAACAATCAGGAAGATCAAAGCAATCAATGACTTTTGATCAATCAGCCATTCTTTGCTGATTAATGGCTTTTTCTTTGGCGCTTCAGTTTCAGTTGTTTTGCTCATGGTTTTAGTACTCATGCTGCGTCCTCGTTGATCTTTTTACCGACCGCACACGCCAGTAATAATTCTTGGTTTGCTTCTTTAGCATCAAATTCACCGCTTACACGGCCTTCATGCATCACCATGATGCGGTCACTCATTCCTAACACTTCAGGCATTTCAGATGAGACCAAAATAATGCTCATGCCATCGGCTTTAAACTTATTAATGAGTTGGTAAATCTCTTTCTTAGCACCGACATCGACACCACGCGTTGGCTCATCGAGAATCAATACTTTTGGTTTTGTCATCAAGCCTTTAGCGATAGCTACTTTCTGTTGGTTACCACCAGAAAGGTTGCCAATGATTTGCTCGCGAGTCGGGGTCTTGATGTTGAATAACTTGATGAAGTCATCAACCGCCATTACTTCATCTTTATGTTGGATTTGACCGCTCTTTGTCAGTAGGTCAAGTGAACATAAAGACATGTTTTCTTTAACAGAAAGGCCTAGAACTAAGCCATCGCCTTTACGGTCTTCAGAGATGTAAGCAATGCCATTCGCCAAGCCATCTTTCGGGCTTACCGGGTTAATGGTTTTGTTTTCTAAGTTGATGACGCCGCGTTCACTCGGAAGGGCACCGTAAATCACTTTCATCAGTTCGGTACGACCTGCGCCCATTAGGCCAGATACACCCAGGATTTCACCGCGCTTTAGCGTAAAGCTCACGTCATGAACACCAGAACCAGTCAGGCCAATAACTTCAAGGCAGGTTTCACCGTGGCTTTGGCCGATACGTGGATATTGTTCGTCCAGTTTACGGCCAACCATCATCTCGATCAGACCATCTTCGTCGGTGTCTTTTACTTCACATTGACCAATGAACTTACCGTCACGAAGCACTGTGATGTCATCACAAATCTCGAAGATCTCTTTCAAGCGGTGAGAGATGTAAACAATGCCGCAGCCTTCAGAACGCAGCTCGTTAATCACCTTAAATAGCGACTCAGTTTCAGTATCGGTTAGTGCATCCGTTGGCTCATCCATGATGATGACCTTAGATTCAAACGATAGGGCTTTCGCGATCTCTACCATTTGTTGTTCACCAAGGCTTAGCTGACCTAAAGGTGTTTTTGAACTGTGTTTTACGTTAAGGCGTTTAAGTAGCTTGTCTGCTTCTTGGTACATTTCGTTCCACAAGATACGACCCATAGTCCCAGTGATTTCACGACCTAAGAAGATATTCTCGGCGATGGTTAGCTCAGGAATTAGGTTCAATTCTTGGTGAATGATACTAATGCCAGCTTGTTGTGAATCACGTGGTCCTTTAAATGCTGCGGGTTTACCTTGGTATGCGATAGTGCCGCCATCCAAGTGGTAAATGCCGGTGAGCACTTTCATCAACGTTGATTTACCTGCACCGTTTTCCCCCATTAACGCCATTACGCGTCCTGGGTAAACGTTGAGGCTTGCCTTATCCAGTGCTTTCACACCTGGGAAGGCTTTCTCAATTGAGCTAAGTTCTAAAATGGCTTGAGTCATGTCGGTTCCTTTACTCGGGGCCAGTTGTATTTGATTGTTCTGCATAAATATTGCTTGGTTCAGTGATGACACTGAGCTGTCGTTACGCTTAGGTTCAAACGCTGAGCTTGAGCTAAAAGGTTACGCCAGCTTGGAAAATAACATTTGCGTATGGCGTGCATTCGCCAGTGCGAATAACCGCGCGGCTGTCATGCGTTCGCTCTTTGAATTCATCATGAGTGATGTAAGTAATCGAAAGCGATTTGCCGCAACGCGCTTCTTCTGTCTTAACTAAATCAATCAGTGCAGCGTGATGGTCTGGGCTTACTTTCGCAAACTCTTCTGCAATCACAACGCCTTCTATCTGAGATTCATCCAGCATGGTTTTTACTGTTTGCTGAAAGCTCGGAACACCATGAGTTAAAGCAAGATCAATACGAGTTACGTGATCTGGAATCGGCAAGCCCGCGTCACAAATCGTGATTTCATCTGTGTGGCCAAGAGTCGCCACTAAGTAAGAGAGTTCAGAATTAATTAGAGTACTTTTTTTCATATCACGACCTATCGAAAAATAACGTTTAATGGGTTGAGAACAACTCAAGAAAAACCATCGAAACGTTTCGATAGTGATAATAGTGTTTGATTTATCATTTGCACGTTTGATTGTTTTAGAGTGTGATGATGATCATCGAAACGTTTCGATGGGGCGTTTTTTAGTGATCTTAATCAACGCCATTGATTGCATAAATACGTTCACAATGGAGATATAAAGAGTGCGCTACGGCTTGTTGCTCATACAGTTTTGACACAATGTAGCGCCACTTAAATTTAATTAAGCGGGGTCGACCGATAAAATGTAGCCAAATTTGGTGATTGTGGTTATCTGAATGTCTGCTGCTCTTAAGCGCGTAAAAACATTACGCAGATTATAGATGACGTTAGCAAGTATGTGAGGAGAGGTGAGTTCCCCTTCCCAGCACATATCAATAATATCTTCCCTAGAAACGGGATGCCCTAGGTTTTCTGCCAGTAAACAGAGCACCGAAAGTAGGTGAGGGCGTAAAGTGATTTTATTCCCCTGTTCATTAGTAATCGTTCGAGAGTCAGTATCAATGATTAAGCCGTTGAGCTCTATTGTGTGGTTCATCGTGTTTCTATTCGTCTTATTCTGAATGGTTGAGATTGAGTTAAGTCGCAAGCTACTAAAGCGTGTGGATTATGCAAAATCACGCCACTCTTGAAAGTAAGCTTGCGTAAGTGCGAGGTGGAAAAACCTAAAAACCGGATGATTTGGAAGGGAATAGGTTGTTCAAACAAACGTTAGGTTTTTTTTATTTCTTTGTTATTCAGGCTTTTATGATGTTTTAACTAATCCTGTTGGCTGGGGTTATAAAGTGATTACATTTTTTTTTATTTTTTTGTTTTCTGTGAGCCTATCATGCTCGCGAATTCGACGGGGCGTCGGTTGGCTCAACCCGTTTAGCTAAAGTGAAAGGCCGCAGTTTTTGACTGCGGCTTTTTTATGTTTAACTCTAGGCTTCACGGATATGCGCGGTAACAGATACGATGGCATGGTCGGTACTGAATTGGTCGTGTTCAAAACTAGGATTAATCAGGTGATGGTCTAACACTGTGTAACTAGAGATCTCCATCAAGCTTGATGAGTTCTGACAATCGAACTCGTTCGACATCAAAATGTAGTCCAGTACAGACCCAGAAGCGCCGTAGTAATGGGTTGGTTTACGCTGCTCAAGCAAGTCTTCTTCATACAATTGATGATAGAGATCCCAACTGTCTTTTAGTCGAAAGTGCGACAACCAATGTCTGCTCGCTTCATCTCGATTCAATGAATAGCTAAGAAGTCCTTTGAACTCATCATGAAACAGTGGTTTGTTGAAGTCACCCATTAACACAACCGGTTGATCAGTTTGGTGACGCTGATTAGTAATGTACTGATGCAGCATCTGAGCTTCTAAGCCGCGCTGAACGCTAGATAACCAAGACCCAAGTTGTTCCTGATAAAGCTTAATCAAGGTGTCACTTTTCGGCTTTTTGTTATCAGAGGCTTCTGAGGCTTTGGAACTATCAGCGTTATCTAGAGTGTGATTTTTTGGTTCGGTTGCTCGCTGAGATTTGAAGTGTACCACATAACAATCAGTCGAGCCCAAGTGAGGAAGCGTAATGGTCGCGTGGACAGGCGTTCGGTTGAATGAAAAATTGTCACTAAGATTGAAGGCTGTAAGTAACTCTGAATCTGGTTTAACTGGCTGTACATTTTCAATCGGGTAGCGAGAGGCGATACCCACGACAGGAGAGGTATATAGGTAATCATCTTCAACATGCGGGCAATCGACAACCGCAAAGTGCGGATAACCCAGATCATTCATTAACCGCTCTAAAGACTGCGGGCTAAATATCTCTTGGAAGCCAATCACATCACAATCTAATGAACGAATCGCGTCTGCTATCCATTGTTGCTTCTTCTGCCACTCTTCGAAGCTATAGATGTTCTCAAAATCATAATAAGCATTCGGTGGTTCGAGGTAGTTCAAAAGGTTGAACGTTGCGAATGTTATGTAGTTTGGTTTGTTCAAAGTGTCATTCCATTTAGACCTAAGCAGCAAGGATACTCGAGTAAAGTATAGTTTGTTGATTATTTAGAACCTAAATTTCACTTTCAAAGCGAATCAAAGCGAATCAAAGCGAATCAAAGCGAATCAAAGGGAATCTAAACTGTGGAGGTTTATGTCATTCACGCTAGAGCAATCTCCGTGCTTCTTCCTTACCCCGTCCTTTCCAACACCACCAAGCTAATTAAGGAATCAAAGCGATCAGCGTTAACTGCATCCAATAGTTTCGAGCGGTGACGAGTAATTTGTAAATAAACCGTCAGAGATGAAGTGCTGATGGTTTTATTAGTTATTACATGATGTTAGATTTGAACCTATACTTGTTTTAACGGCATGCATTCAAAGCCGATTAATCAACTTGAATATCGAATTCATAACATTTGAAGGGAGAGTCAAATGGGAACAGTTTTTCGACGCAAAGCCTCGCAGCGCACTCAGTTTTTCAGGTCTAATTTAAAGCCCTGTGCAGTTATGCTGCCGCTTATTGTTTTACACCCCTCCGTTACTTACGCTTCTGGTACCCAATCAACTCCTGCTGTCACCGTTATTGAAACTACACAATTGGTTGGTTTTGGTGAAGCAAAATATCCAGCCGATTTTACTCACTTTGATTACGTTAATCCTGATGCGCCAAAGCAGGGCAAAGTGACCTATGGCAGCATAGGTACCTATGATAGCTTTAATCGATTCGGTTCCCGCGGCGTTGCTGCAAGTTATACCGGAGAGATTTACGATACCTTGATGTTTTCTCCGAGCGACGAGATTGATGCGTACTATCCATTGATTGCTTCAAAGGTTCGCTACGCCAGTGATTTCACTTGGATGGAAATCGACATCAACCCAAATGCTAAATTCCAAGATGGAAAACCAATCACGGCTCATGATGTTGCCTTCACCTTTGATAAGTTTTCAAAAGAAGGAGTGCCTCAATATCGCGTGTATTACAAAGAAATCGAGTCTGTGACGGCTGTCTCTGATTTGGTTGTTCGTATTGAGATGGATAAGCCAAACCGCGAGAAGTTGTTCAGCTTTGCCCAAGGCACTCGTGTATTGCCAGAGCATTATTGGAAAGATAAAAAGCTGTCTGAGCCTCTAAGTGAGCCGCCAGTCGGCAGTGGTCCCTATAAGATTATCAGCTATAAATCGGGTCAAAGCGTGACTTACGGTTTAGATGAAAATTACTGGGCTGCGGATCTGCCAGTCAATATTGGTCGTAATAACTTCAAAGAAGTGCAGTACGATTACTACCGTGACGACACGGTAATGCTGGAAGCCTTTAAAGCAGGGGAGTTCGATCTTCGAACCGAGAACTCGGCTAAGTTCTGGGCCAATTCATACACGGGCGTGAACTTCGATAAAGGCTACATCATTAAAGAAGAGATCAACCACGAGAAGCCTGAAACGGCTCAAGGTTTTGTCTTCAACATTCAATCTCCGGTGTTCTCTGACCCTAAGGTGCGTGAAGCGTTAACCTATGCGATGGACTTTGAGTGGATGAACAAGAACATGTTCTATGGTCAGTACAAACGCACTCGTAGTTACTTCCAAAACACCGACTATGAATCGAAAGGCTTGCCAAGCGAAGCTGAAGTAGAGTTGTTGTCTCAGTACAAAGATCAGATTCCTCCGCGAGTGTTTACCGAAGAATTCCAACCACCAGTCACCGATGGTAGCGGTCGTATTCGTAGCCAGATGCGTACTGCTTTCAAGCTCTTGAAAGAAGCGGGTTGGGTGCTGAAAGACAAAGTGATGACCAACGAAAAGACGGGCAAGCCGATGTCATTTGAGTTGTTGATTTACAGCCCAACCACAGAGCGTATTGCAACGCCTGTTCAGAAGAATCTCAAGCGCATGGGTATCGAGATGAAGATACGTACCATAGATACCACTCAGTACATCAAGCGTCTTCGTGACCGTGATTTCGATATGGTCTCTTCGTCATTTTCTGCAAACCCTTATCCTAGCCCGAACTTAATGATTGTGTGGAACTCTAACTACATTGATTCTACTTACAATACTGCAGGTGTGATGGATCCAGTGGTTGACGCGTTAACAGAACAAATCGCGAGCAATCAACAGAATCCAGAAAAGCTTCTGACTCTAGGTCGTTCGCTAGACCGAGTATTGCAGTGGAATTTCTACAACATTCCTCAATGGCACGTTGGTGAATATCGCGTAGCAATGTGGGACAAGTTTGAGCGTCCAGATGTATTGCCTAAATACGATTTAGGTATCGATACATGGTGGATTTCAGAAGAGAAGGCGGCATTGCTTCCTGAAAAACGTCGCTAGGAGTTAGTTAGCATGGCCGCGTATATATTTCGACGTTTATTGTTGGTGATCCCCACATTGTGGGCGATCATCACCATCAACTTCTTCATCATCCAGATTGCGCCTGGAGGTCCGGTAGAACAAGCCGTTGCTCAATTAGAAGGGCATAACTCTGGCATCATGGAGCGCTTTTCTGGTGGTGGACAAGAAGTTGATTTAAGCGAAAGTGACCAAGCGTCTGCCAGTGGCTATAAAGGCTCTCGTGGGCTTGATCCTGAAGTGGTTGAAGAGATCAAAAAGCAGTTTGGTTTTGATAAGCCGATCCACGTTCGCTACTTTGATATGTTGAAAAATTACGCGACCTTTAACTTTGGTGAAAGCCTGTTTAAGGGCGGTAACGTGATTGATTTGATCATTGAGCGTTTACCTGTCTCCATTTCCTTGGGGTTGTGGAGTACGTTAATCATCTATGTGATTTCGATACCCTTAGGCATTATGAAGGCGATACATCACGGTTCTCGCTTTGATATTTGGTCGAGTGCGGTGGTGATTGTCGGTTATGCGGTGCCGGGCTTCCTGTTTGCAATAATCCTGATTATTTTATTCGCAAGTGGTAACTACTTCAGTTGGTTCCCATTGCGTGGCTTGGTGTCGAGTAACTTTGATCAGCTCAACTGGTATCAACAAATTGGCGACTACTTCTGGCACTTAGCCTTACCTATTTTTGCGATGGTCATCGGCGGCTTTGCCACACTCAGCATGCTGACCAAAAACTCCTTCCTTGATGAAATCAATAAGCAATATGTGGTGACCGCGCGCGCGAAAGGTTTGGATGAGAGCAGCATTCTTTATAAGCACGTTTTCCGTAATGCCATGCTGATCATTATTGCGGGTTTCCCAAGCGCATTTATTAGTATTTTCTTCACGGGATCTATGTTGATTGAAGTGATGTTTTCACTCGAAGGCATTGGCTTACTTGGCTTTGAATCGACCATTCAACGTGATTATCCCGTGGTGTTCAGCTCTCTCTATATCATGACCTTACTTGGCTTGGTGCTGAGCATTATCTCCGACCTGACGTATACCTGGGTTGATCCTCGAATTGATTTTGAAGCGCGTTAATGGCGAACGAATAACAAGGTATTGATAATAAATGTTTAACAACCCTTTAGCTGAAGCTCGTTGGTTACGTTTTAAAGCAAACAAGCGTGGTTTTATCTCCCTTTGGATATTTACCATTTTGTTTGGATTGAGCCTGTTCGCTGAGATCATCGCCAACGATAAGCCACTCTTGGTTTCTTATGATAATCAGTGGTTTGTGCCTGTTATCAATGAATACGCCGAGACGGAGTTTGGTGGAGAATTTGAAACTGAAGCTGACTATAAAGACCCGTATGTTATTGAGCTCATTGAAGACAGCGGTTACATCGTGTGGCCAATCATTCCGTTTAGCTACGACACGATAAACTTCGATATTTCAGGTGCGGTGCCATCTGAACCTGATTCTGTGAATTGGCTGGGAACCGATGATAAAGGGCGAGATGTACTAGCTCGCATCATTTATGGCTTCCGTATTTCCGTTCTATTTGGTTTTATTCTGACGATTGTATCGAGCGTGATAGGTGTCGTCGTCGGTGCAACACAAGGTTACTACGGTGGTTGGGTTGATCTATTCGGACAACGCTTCATTGAAGTGTGGTCTGGTATGCCGACCCTGTTCTTACTGATCATTCTATCGAGCTTTATTGAGCCGAATTTCTGGTGGCTGCTTGGGATTATGGTGTTGTTCAGTTGGATGAGTTTGGTGGGTATTGTTCGTGCTGAATTCTTACGCTGTCGAAATTTCGATTATGTGCGTGCCGCGCAGGCTATGGGTGTTGACGACAAACGCATTATGCTTCGTCACATGCTGCCCAATGCGATGGTTGCATCGTTAACCATGATGCCGTTTATCTTGTCTGGTTCGGTAACCACACTGACTTCGTTAGACTTCTTGGGCTTTGGTCTTCCTGCGGGTTCGCCTTCATTAGGTGAGCTTTTAACGCAAGGTAAAGCGAACTTACAAGCGCCTTGGCTTGGTATCTCTGCTTTCGTCGTGCTTTCACTGATGCTTACATTGCTCGTCTTCGTGGGTGAAGCAGTACGTGACGCCTTCGACCCACATCAACAGAAGTAAGGATAAGTTATGACTTCAAATACAGCTCCTACTTCAGGGTCAACAGCAGAGGCTTCTAATGTATCTCCAGTTCTGACCATAGATGAATTGTCTGTCGGTTTCGGGCGTAAAGACTCGATAGAACAAGTGACGCAAGATGTCTCGTTGGAGATATACAAAGGTGAGACACTCGCGCTGGTGGGCGAGAGTGGCTCCGGTAAATCGGTTACAGCTAACTCGATTCTAAAACTTTTGCCTAAAGGTTCGTCGCACTACTTAAACGGTAAGATTAACTTCTCTGGTACCGATATCCTGAGTTGTTCTGAAAGACAGCTGCGCGGGATTCGTGGCGGCCGTATTGGAATGATCTTCCAAGAGCCTATGGTTTCGCTTAATCCACTTCATCGAGTCGGCAAGCAACTGGTTGAAACTCTTTCTATTCACCGAGGAATGCGAACCAATAAAGCGCAAGCCTTGGCGATAGAGTGGCTTTCAAAGGTTGGCATTCGATACCCAGAGCAAAAGATTTCAGCCTACCCGCATGAGTTGTCTGGTGGAGAGCGTCAACGCGTGATGATCGCAATGGCACTAATCAACGAACCTGAGCTACTTATCGCTGATGAGCCGACAACCGCATTGGATGTATCGGTACAAGCGCAGATCCTCGACCTCCTAAAAGACTTGCAGCAAGAGCTGGGTATGGCGATGCTTTTCATCACCCATGATTTGAGTATTGTTCGTAAAATTGCCGATAGGGTTGCGGTAATGAAAGATGGTCGCTTAGTTGAAAGTAACGACTGTAAAACGCTGTTTAACGCGCCTGCTCACCCTTACACTCAAAAGCTCATCAATTCCGACCCAAAAGGTTTACCTGTTCCCGTATCACCAGAAAGCAAACCTCTGCTTGATGTAAACCAACTGCGTGTTTGGTTCCCGATTACTGGCGGTCTGTTCAAGCGAACCATTTCGCATGTGAAAGCCGTCACCGATATGGAGTTCACCCTGAAGAAAGGGCATTCCATCGGCCTAGTCGGTGAGAGTGGCTCTGGTAAATCAACAACCGGTATGGCGATATTGAAGTTGGTGGAGAGTGAAGGTTCAATTACCTACGCTGACGAACAAATTCAAGGCTTAAACCGTCAACAGATGCTACCGTTTCGAAGCCGTATGCAAGTGGTCTTTCAAGACCCGTTTTCTGCGCTAAATCCGAGAATGTCGGTCGCGCAAGTGATTGGCGAAGGCTTGTTAGTACATCAACAATTGGACGACACTGAACTCGACCAACGCATCTGCGATGTAATGAAAGAGGTCGACCTAGACCCTGAAACTCGTTACCGATATCCGAATGAGTTTTCGGGCGGTCAAAGGCAGCGTATTGCGATTGCTCGTGCTCTGATCCTTAAGCCAGAGTTTATACTGCTCGATGAACCAACATCGTCACTTGACAGAACGGTACAAGCGCAAGTCCTAGACTTACTGAAGTCATTACAAGAAAAGTATGGCCTGACTTATCTGTTCATTAGCCATGATTTGAATGTCGTGAAATCCCTATGTCATTACACGATAGTGGTGAAAGCCGGAGAGGTGATAGAGAAGGGCGATACGGAAACCTTATTCGGCAATCCGCAACATGAATACACTAAACAACTGGTGAGCCTCTCGAATGTTGGTGGGGCTTTATAGCGTGGGGAGTTTGTTTAAAACAAGTGAACTCTGGTTGAATTCAACATGGTCATTTACTTGTTTTACGATTACACTGCGCCCAATATTCCAGAAGTACATATTTAGGTAGAGGTCACCATGGACCAAGAACATTACGAAGACGCTGATTACGAAGGCCAAGAGCTGGGCGAAGAAGGCGAAGAGATTGAAATCGAAGCAATTGGTATTGATGTTTCATCACAGCCAATCGAACTCTACAAGGTGTTTAAAATTGCTAACCTAGTGAGTGGTGGCGGTGAAGCTAAACACATCATCTCTGAAGGCTACGTAGCGGTAAATGGTGAGCTAGAAACGCGTAAGCGTCGCAAAATGTACGATGGTGACTTCTTTGAATTCAACCAAGAATACTATGTAGTGGTGTGTGATCAACCAGTACAAGAAGAATCAGAAAAGCCGAAAAAGAAAGACGCGCCTAAAAAAGACAACAAGGCGAAGAAAGGTCAGTCTAAAAAGGATTCTAAGAAGAAAGAATCTAAGAAAAGCAAAGCAGAAATGCTAAGCGCAACGGCTGAACCAAAGAAAGAGAAAAAAGAGAAGAAGAAAGAAAACAAACCGAAAAAGAAAGCGGATACGCCAAAGCCAACACGTGACGATAAAAGCGGCCGTAACTCGATTGAATTCTTCTAAACTAGATCTCTAAATTACGGCTCTAAACTGCTTTTCTAAAACTATTCTTTTAAAACGAAATTTTTTAAAATTATTTGTGTGAACACCAAGCAACGTTAGACCTAGGTTTTACGTTACGCAGATATCAAAGGCTCACTAGCTAGTGAGCCTTTTTTGTATCGCCAAATTAAACCTAAACCAATCTGGTACAAGAACAGAATTTTTTCAGAGTGGGGCTCTTCAGGTTGGCGATATTCACTTCTTAGTCTTCATAACTCAGATATTGAATACACAAATCGTGGAAGGCTTGAGCTTGTGGCGAGATCGTACGATCAGACAGTCTGAAAATGCCGATTTGTCGTTGCAAGGGTGGGTCAATTAGCGGAACCCACACCAAGCGGGTTTCATTGGTTGGGAAAGCCAGTTTAGGCAGCGTGGTCACGCCTATCCCAAGCTCTAACACCGAAAACAGGGAAGTAATGTTCTCTACTGAATACAAAGCTTGTTCGCTGAGCATTCGTGCAGGTGTTGGGTCAAGTAGGGTACAAGTCCCGTTGCGAATGAAGGGTTGTTTTAACAAAGTTTGCCATTCAATTCCCTCTCGTTGAGAGGCGATAGGGTTGTCTTTGAGGCAGACCACACCGATAGGATCGGAAAGTAAAGGCGTGAAGTCGATACTCTCTTCTTCTAAATGGGAGCTATTTCCGAGGGCAACGTCCACCTCTCCAGACAATAATCTCGCTTCCACACCTGCCGCATTATCATCAATCAAGCTGACTTCTACATTAGGGTACTGCTCACAAAAAGCCCCTAAAACGCTAGGGATTAGTTTTGCGGCGACCGATGGCACGCTCGCTATTCGAACTCTTCCTTGTTGTCCTGCCGCGGCTGCGCGCAGGTCATTGTCTAATGCCTTGTAAACATTCAGGAATTGAATGATTTTTGGCAGGCATATTTCCCCGAAAGGTGTCAGCGTTGATTTGTTGCCTGTTTCAAACAGTGGCTGGCCAAGTATTTTTTCTAGCTCTTTTATCGACGTAGAAAGTGCCGCTTGCGATCGATTTGCACGGTGAGATGCTGCTCGAAATCCGCCTTCTTCGACCACTAAAACAAAATGTTTTAACTGTTGTAGCTTAATACTCATGGCACTAATCCTTCTCTAGCCCTTGCTATACCTTACTTTTTGAAAGGTGATAGATTTTATTTATCAAATGCACAAAATTTACCGTTAGATTTATCAGCCGTCAAGGTGCAGTATTTAACCATCTTGAAACATAGTTGTTACAAAGTTGGATGGAATCGTGAACGCACAAACTAAAAAATACCCAGTAAAAACCGAGCTTTTCGCTTCAAAAGCACCACTAGAGTGGGCAATCGTTAATAACGGCACTCTATACACAGCGCAGATTCCAATTGATGAAACTGGCGCAGTAGTAGAAGGCGGTATCGAAGCGCAAACGCGTCAGACTTTTAACAACCTTGTTCATACGTTGGAGTGTGCAGGCGAATCTATGGATTCAGTGCTGCAAGTTCTGATTTACGTGACAGACCGTGAATATCTAAAAACGGTCAACAGCGTATACGGAGAATACTTCAATGCACCTTATCCAAACCGTGCTGCGGTCGTCGTTGCAGGGTTAGCAAGAGAAGAAATGTTGGTTGAGTTCGTGGTTTACGCATCGGCGTCTCAACCTGAATAATTCGACTGTGAACTAAGGCTATTTGCGGATCAAAACTCTTTTAAATTGAAGTGGTTTATTGATACAAGCGACTTGGTTCACTTTAGAAACAAAATATACATCTTATTTTAGCAATTAATTACCTGAATATTAACAGTTTGTTAATTAACCAGATGGTTGCCAGACTCAACCGCAACCTAACCGTTACAAGGACAGAATGATGACTCAATTACAGAATGTTCAAGCAGAAAACGCACTTTACATTGGCGGCGAATGGCAAGCGGGTGTAAGCACCGTTGCGAACATTAACCCATCAGATATTTCTGAAAACATCGGTAACTTCGCACAAGCAAGTGCTGACCAAGTTCAACAAGCGATTTCAGCGGCGAAGAACGCTCAACCAGAGTGGGAAAAAACGCCTATTGAACGTAAGCAAGCAGTACTTCAAGCAATCGGTGATGAGCTGATTGCACGTTGTGATGAGCTAGGTACGTTACTTTCTCGTGAAGAAGGTAAGCCTTTTGCTGAAGGTCGTGGCGAAATTTACCGTGCAGGTCAGTTCTTCCAGTACTTTGCGGCTGAAGTGCTTCGTCAAATTGGCGACAACGCAGAATCAGTACGCCCAGGCGTTTCTGTAGAAGTGACTCGTGAAGCGGTGGGTGTTATCGGCATCATCTCTCCTTGGAACTTCCCGACCGCGACTGCTGCTTGGAAAATCGCTCCAGCGCTTGCTTTCGGTAACAGCGTTATCTGGAAACCAGCAAACCTAACACCAGCAAGTGCGGTTGCACTAACTGAGATCATCCACCGCCAAGGTATCCCTGCAGGTACGTTTAACCTTGTACTAGGTAGCGGTTCAACGGTAGGTGATGCACTGATCAACTCCAAAGAAGTGAACGGTGTGAGCTTTACCGGTTCGGTTGATACGGGTCGTAAGGTTGCGGCTGCTACAGCGCCAAACTTCGTTCGTTGCCAACTAGAAATGGGCAGTAAGAACGCACTTGTGGTTGCTGATGATGCGGATATCCAAACAGCTGTTGATGCGACTATCGCAGGTTCGTTCTCTGGCGCGGGTCAAAAATGTACAGCATCTTCTCGTCTAGTGGTTATGGATGGCATTCACGACCAATACGTTGAAGCACTGATCAAACGTATGAGCGAGCTTAAAGTGGGTCACGCACTAGAAGACGGCGTATTCATGGGCCCTGTTGTCGATGGTAACCAACTTGAAGCAAACCTTGGTTGGGTTGAGAAAGCACGTCAAAGCGGCGGTGAGCTAGCATTTGGTGGCGAACGCCTAAGCATGAAACACGAAGGTTTCTACATGTCTCCAACGCTGTTCTTGAATACTAAGAACGATTGGGAAGTGAACCAAGAAGAAGTGTTTGCACCAATGGCAAGCGTGATTCGTGTAGCCGACTTAGAAGAAGCTATCGCGACAACAAACGATACTCGCTTTGGTCTAACGGGCGGCATCATTACTCAAAGCCTACGTACTAGCGCAATGTTCAAGCAACAAGCGCAAACAGGTTGTGTGATGGTGAACCTACCAACAGCAGGCACCGACTACCACGTACCGTTTGGTGGTCGTAAAGAGTCTAGCTTCGGTCCTCGTGAGCAAGGTCAGTACGCGAAAGAGTTCTACACAGTAGTGAAGACAGCTTACCAGCGTCCTTACTAATCAACTTTCTATATAAGAGTTGGATAGCTGAAGATATTAAGTTTCTAGCTATCCAGCTATCGAATTGGCCTGATTCACAGAGTCAGGCCAACATCCCAACCAAAGCAGCAAACGAAATTAGACAAGTGATTTAACCCATTTTTGAAAACATGTTATTTGAGCGTGTTTTCAAAACCGAGCTAGAACACTGAGCTTTCAATAGGAGTGGTTATGTACCAGCAACGGATTGTTATAGATGGATTGCAATACTGCAATTGGAACAGAGAATATTTCCAAACACTAAAGGCGAGCGGCATTACAGCAGTTCACGCTACCGCGGTTTACCACGAGACAGCTCGTGAAACCTTATCTCGCTTTGCAGAATGGAACTTAAGATTCGAGCAGAATGCAGACATTATCATACCGATTCATTCAATGGCTGATGTTGAAACTGCAAAAGCGACCGGCAAAGTCGGCATTTTCCTTGGTGCTCAAAACTGTTCTCCAATCGACGATGAGATTGGTCTTATCGAAGTGATGCGCAAGCAAGGTCTTTTGATCATGCAGCTTACTTACAACAACCAGAGCTTATTGGCGACGGGTTGTTACGAGAAGAACGACACTGGTATCACGCGCTTTGGTAAGCAAGCGATTGAAGAGATGAACCGAGTGGGCATGATCATCGATATGTCTCACAGTGCGGAGCGTTCAACGCTTGAAGCGATTGACCTGTCTTCTCGTCCTATTTGTATCAGCCACGCGAACCCAACGTTTGCTCATGATGCACTACGAAACAAATCAAACGATGTGATTAAAGCCCTAACCGAACGCGGTGGCTTAATTGGATTCAGCTTGTACCCATTCCACCTACCAAATGGCAGCCAATGTACGTTGGAAGATTTCTGCCAAATGGTTGCGACGACCGCTGACATGGTTGGCGTAGAACACCTAGGTATTGGTAGTGACCTATGCTTAAACCAACCTCAAGCCGTTCTTGAATGGATGAGAAATGGTCGTTGGTCTAAAGCAATGGACTACGGTGAAGGCTCTGCGAACAACTCAGGTTGGCCAGATGCGTTGCCTTGGTTCTGTGGTAGTGCGGGTATGGAAAATATTTATAACGGATTGATGCGTCATGGTTTCAGCGAGTCTGAAGCTGGGCAAGTCTTGGGAGAAAACTGGTTTAACTTCTTGAAAGATGGCCTAGAGCCTCAAAGTAAGGGTTAAGTGCTTTCTCACTAGTAATCATCGAATTAGCAGCCTTCTAATTAACCTTCATTTAGAAGTGCTGTTGTTACCAATTTCACTATTCAAAAGGAACAACGGTCTATTTCGCAACGCGGTAACCCAAACATGGATTAGCCTGCCCAACACAAAAAACAATAGGGCAGGTGTTAAATACACCTCTTGTAGTCATCATTAAAATGACAGCTGCAAAGAAACCTCTGGAGTCAGAGTATGTCTGATTTAACCAATAGCGTGAAATCTTCAAACGTAAATGCGGGTCAAGCACACACAGCAAGCAACAAAACAAGTAACACAAACCCGTCTGAATCGACTTCAGACAAATTAGGACTTACCAACCCAGCATTATGGTACAGCGGCGGTTTTATCGCTCTGTTCGTAACGCTTGCTTTGTTTGATGGGGAGCTACTCTCTACCCTAGTAAATACAGGCTTTGCTTGGTCGGTAAAAGTGTTCGGCCCTTATTGGCAAATGCTTCTTCTTCTGACTTTTCTTATTGGTCTTGGCCTGGCGGCAGGGCGAACAGGCAAGGTTATCCTAGGCGGCATCGCGAAACCTGAAATGGATGGCTTCCGTTGGATGGCAATCATCTTCTGTACGCTACTTGCGGGCGGTGGTGTATTTTGGGCGGCAGCAGAGCCTATCGCACACTACGTTAACCCACCACCGTTGTATGGTGCACAAGAAAACGCACAGCAAGGCGCAGTGAATGCTTTATCACAATCATTCATGCACTGGGGTTTCCTAGCATGGGCTATTGTGGGCAGCTTAACGTCTATCGTGGTTATGCACCTTCACTACGACAAAGGCTTGCCTCTTAAACCTCGTATTTTGCTTTACCCAGTTTTGGGCGAAAGAGCACTGAAAGGCCATACCGGCGCACTGATTGATGCATGTTGTATTGTCGCTGTAGCGGCGGGTACTATCGGTCCGATTGGCTTCTTGGGCTTGCAAGTCAGCTACGCTCTGAATGAACTGTTTGGTATTCCAGATGGCTTCACAACTCAGCTAATCATTATCTTGTTCGCTATCGTGCTTTACACATTGTCGGCATTAAGTGGTCTCAACCGCGGAATGCAAATGCTAAGTCGTTACAACGTAATTTTAGCAATGGCATTGATGGTCTACATTCTGGTCTTCGGTCCAACAAACTTCATTTTCAATGGCTACATCCAAGGTGTAGGCAGCATGATAGATAACTTCATCCCAATGGCAACATACCGTGGTGACGAAGGTTGGTTGAGCTGGTGGACAGTGTTCTTCTGGGGTTGGTTCTTAGGTTACGGCCCAATGATGGCAATCTTTATCGCACGTATTTCACGCGGTCGTAGTATTCGCCAATTGGTATCAACCATCAGTCTTATTGCGCCGTTTGTAACATGTTTCTGGTTCACCATTGTAGGCGGTTCTGGCCTTGCGTTTGAAATTGCAGACCCAGGCAGCGTAAGTAAAGCGTTCGAAGGCTTCAACTTACCAGGCGCGCTACTGGCGGTAACTCAGCAGCTACCTATGCCAATGCTTATCTCTATTCTGTTCTTGATCTTAACCACGATCTTCATCGTAACGACCGGTGATTCGATGACTTACACCATCAGTGTGGTAGTCAGTGGTGAGACTGAGCCTAACGCAATTATTCGTACTTTCTGGGGTGTGATGATGGGGGTAACTGCATTGATTCTGATTTCCCTAGGTTCAGGCGGAATCTCTGCGCTGCAATCGTTCATTGTAATCACAGCGGTACCGGTGTCCATAATCTTACTGCCATCGCTTTGGAATGCGCCTCAAATCGCAATCAAGATGGCAAAAGAACAGGGTTTGTAGAAGAGCCGAGTTTATAAAAGAGCAGGGTCTGTAAAGAAAACAGCCTGTAGAGAAAACGCTCTCTAAAAATGAAAGAGAAAAAAAGGTGTCAGCCTTTGAAAGAAGGCTGACACAAGATTCCGAAAGGAAGAGGAAACCCGTACTGGTGAAGATACACCGGGCGGCACGTATTTAGGTCAATCGATCTAGTCAGGACAAATAATAAGGGGTGAGTTCACTTACCCCAAATAACGTGAAAGCTAACCAACACACTGTAAAAACGAATGCTTCAAATGATGGCAACGATCGGTTCTGAATGGCTAGCAAAATCCTATAACTATAAGGTGGTGAGCAAAATGGATGCACATCGTTCTACCTACACTGAATCAGCACTACGTGACGCGACTGTCGTCATGGCACCGGAAAGGCTAGGTGCAATGCACCAAACACGTATCAGCTTCGTTAGAACTCTGATTCGTAAAATGGCGCAGCAAGAATGGAAAGTGACGAAACATGAGTGGCAATTAGACGCTCAGGGTTTTGGTCATGTTATCTATAAGCTAGCGACGCCAAACCATGTTTATCATTTGGTTGTTTTCTGCGATGAGATTGCAGATGACGAACGAAATGACCGTGTAATTGCTGAAAAGTGGGACGTAACGTTTGCGCTTGTTCTTGGTGATGTTGATGTCACCCTACTTGAAAGACTTCGTGCGAATGTACCGCTTCAAGAAGCCGGCCGTAATCCTAACAATGTGCTTGTTTTAGCGCGTGCAAACAAAAGTGTACGTGTGTTTGAACATATCGTGAGTCACCTGGCTAAAGGTGTTCAACCAACGCCCAAAGAACTGGCTGAAGTAGGCTACATCCTGCGAACCACTGCCGTTTATGGTAATGGCAAATTTGGCATCGCTGATTTTAAAATCTTAGAGAAAAATGAAGATTTTAATCAGTCGTTTAGCGCGCAAATGTGTGCGGTGTATATGCTGCGTGAGTTCAGCTTAGACTGGGTTCATTACCTAGCCGAACAACAGGGCGGTGAACAAGCGATTACCTTGCATCGAGGATTACAACGTTACCTTGGTGTTGGTAATGCAACTGGTTTAGGCATGGCGCCATACCTTATTAACCACCCTAGTATTGTCGATCAGTGGATGACGACCCGTGAACATGCATTGGCGGACGTGTTGTCCAGTGAGACTGATACGGCGTTGATCGAGCCACTACGTACCTTAGTTAAAAAAGCGATTTGTCATTTAGAACAAGTCGTTACCATCAATGAAACACAGCAAGAGCTGAACAAAGCTGCTGTTGATGATTTGAAGCACACAGAACAATCATTAGAAGCTTCTGTCAGCCTGTGCGATACATGGTCGCAGTTAGTCGAGCAATCTAAGCAAATGAGTATGGAAGCCCAAGAAATCCTTATCTCATGTTTGATGGAATTGTACCCAGAATTAGTGGACGCCCATCAAGAGCAAATGAATTGCAGCGAAACACTGTCGCTTCCTAGCGGCAAAAAGATTCAAGACCTTCTGGTTGTACTAGAAGAAAAGTACCGTTGGGCGATCACGACCGACTTTACTAAAGCAGAAAACAACTACTGGTTCTGGTATCGCTCTCAAGACAAAGAAGAGCCAAGACTCGGTGTTCGAGGTGAAGAGCTAGGTGAAGAGCGTGAATTGCCGTTGGATATTGGCCGTCAAGCTTATCGTTTGTACCATGCTTTATTGCAATTTGCGCCTGAGCTTTCATTGGCCGAATTCCTTGTTAAACAGCCGCAACACCGTGCAATTGCGCGCCGTGTGTGGACGCTAGGTAACAAAGCGATGGGTGACATTCAAATGAATGTGCTGCATCAAGATTCGCCACCAATGCACTTACTGCGTTGTAAGCTAGCAATGTTTGGTGCGACTAAATTTGATCCTCGCTCAGATCGTTGGGTACGAGTGACGTTTTTCCAAGGTGCGCCACTGCTTGATGAAATTCATCAGGACGAATGGGTGTTCCCAGTCTTACCAAGTGAAGCACCAAGTGAAGCGGAGCTCGCTGACTCACAAAAAGCTACTACACATATCAACGCTCAACATGGAGGTAAATCGTTATGATCGTTTCTCACAATGAACTGGTAGCGGCCGTTAATAAAGCCTTTTTGGGTATGCGTCGTACATGTGGTGAAGCCGATGTGATAGCGAACATGGTGGCAGATTTACAAATGGTGGGTTTGGATGGTGTTCGTCATTTTAACAATGCGAGCAACTTTATGGGGTTAGAAGACGATTGCCCTGTAGACATTCAAGTGCGCAGCGATAACGCTGTTGAAGTCGACCTGCACAAGGCGAGCTTAGCGTGTCACCTTCCTGTGGTTATCGATTACGCCATTGAAAAAATGGTCGGCAAAAAGATGCTGAAAATTGAGTTAAATAACTGCCACAACCGTTGGTTGGCGTACAGCGAGCTTGTAAAGTTAGCTGCGAAAGGTATTGCGTGCATGGCACGTTGGGATAACGGCTCTAACCCTAAGAGCACTTTGTATGTGCTTAATCGTGGTTGCGTTGCTCCAGAACTGTTTTTATCAGATTTGCCACTGGCATCGTACGAACATATCCACAATATGACCATCGAACTTTCCGTCCAGGATTTCGATATCGAACGTTTGTCAGATGGCTACCAAACACACATTGAATCAGAAGCGCTTTTTAAAACTCAAGAGAAAGCGTGGAACGATGGCATTGAAGTTGATGATGGGGAGTGGGCGGCACTGAAAGAGACCGCTACCGCAATCCTAGTTCAGAGCAGCGAACGCTCGACTCAAGGTGCCGGTGAACTGACGGCTTCGTAGTCGCTAGATTTAATAGGTTCATTAGAACTAACAGGTTCGATAGATTAACAGCGAGTAAGCCAGTTAGTTTATCAACACAGATAAAACCAAAGAGCTTAACGTATCCTCACCTCGTTAAGCTCTTTTTATTTGTCTCCCGTTTTCATCATTTCTCTCAATAGACCGCCCCTTAAGCCTCCTGTTTTGAAACAAGTTGTTACGCGTATAAAGCTAATTGGGCGATTTAATGAAGTACCTTCACATTCAGGTTCAACAAACGGTTTCATTTACAAGCTAGTATGCGTATCTTGCTAAGGAAGGTGCCAACGGGCGCCGTTTTTATTCGTACCGATGACTTTAGAATCAGATAAAAAGGAATGAAGCGTGCAAGCTAACTTTATTGATGGAACCACCCTGTATCGTCAGCACTCGTTTGAGTTGCCACTCGACTATCAAGCAAAAGATGGACAACAGATCCAAGTCTTCGCACGTGAACTGGTTGATCTCGCTAAAGATGCGCAAGAGCTGCCGTGGCTTATCTACTTTCAGGGCGGCCCAGGCTTTCCATCTCCGCGTGTTAGTGGTCAATCAGGTTGGCTAAAGCGTGCATTGCAAAACTACCGTGTTCTGCTTCTAGACCAACGTGGTACTGGCAATAGCACCGTGATCAGCCATGAAACATTGGCCCATCTGTCTCCAGAACAACAAGTCGACTATTTAACGCATTTCAGAGCGGATAACATCGTTCGTGACGCTGAAGCGATTCGTGAACAGTTTGGTATTAAGCAATGGTCGACGATTGGTCAAAGCTTTGGTGGTTTCTGCACCTTGAGCTATTTGTCACTGTTCCCACAGAGCTTGCAGCGTTGTTATGTGACGGGCGGCATTCCGTCTATTGAGCGCGAAGCTGACGATGTTTATCGTGCGACTTACAAGCGTGTAGAAGACAAAAACAGAGCCTTCTTTGCTCAGTTCCCACAAGCGCAAGTTATGTGTCGTGAGATCTCTGATTACCTGCTTAACAATGATGTGAGATTGCCAAACGGTCAGGTGTTTACCGTTGAACAGTTCCAGTTGATCGGTATTAATCTTGGTGGCGGCGAAGCAAACCTTCCAATGTATTTCACACTGGAGAGTGCGTTTGTTGAAGTGAACGGAAGCAAGCAGCTGAGCTATAGCTTCTTAAATCAAATGCAGCAAGAGCAGGGCTACCTAACGAACCCAATCTACGCTATTTTGCATGAATCGATTTACTGCCAAGGTGCAGCGTCTAACTGGTCTGCACACCGAGTACGCGAGCAGTACCCACACTTTAACTACCAATCGGGTAGCGAGTTCTGGTTTACCGGAGAAATGGTGTACCCATGGATGTTCGACCAACTAGAAACGCTGAAGCCATTACGTGAAGCGGCAAATATGTTGGCCGAGAAGTCGGACTGGGGCTCTTTGTACAACGCAGAGCAGCTGAGTAAGAATACGGTTCCAATGGCATGCGCAGTTTACGCGGATGACATGTATGTAGAGCTGGATTACAGCCGTGAAACGCTAGCGAACATTCCAAACTCAAAAGCGTGGATCACTAACGAGTATGAACACAATGGCTTGAGAGTCGATGGTGAACGAATTGTAGATAAATTAATGACGATGGTCGAAGCGTTAGAGAACCTGCCAAAATAGTCAAACTCTCTGCGTAGGTTATCTACGTTAGAAGCTATCTACGTTAGGAATAAGATACGCTAGAAACAAGAAAACGCTGCATCCGTGCAGCGTTTTTTTTATGTCATCAAACTCTGTTTTACTCAGTATCGTATTGATTACTAAAGCGAGTAAAATAGAGAGTTTAAGAACCGGGAGGGATAGTTCCTAAACTCATTATGGTTGGATGACGATATCTTGATTTTCGGTAGTCGATAAGCTGGCGCGGTTCTGTTCGATAAGTTGAGCCGCATAAGAGGGAGTCACAGCTTGAACTTCGCCCTTGGAACGAATAGTTAGTGCTTCCCACGCATGATCACGGTATTTGCCTGTTTGTGTATATTCAATAAGTACTCTCATGATTCTTCAATCCGATGTGTGGTTAACGTGCTACTAACATTAGCGCCATTGTTGAGGTTGCACACCTGTTAAAAATGGAACATAAGATTAACCAAATGAGAATGCGTGTAGCTTGAAAAACAGGCCCAACTGCACTTAACCGTACTTATCGTAACCAACCGTCCTTATCGTAAATAGCGTCCATAAAAAAACGCTGCACAATGGCAGCGTTAAAGTTGAGAGCGGTTGAAGATTGTTTAGCTGTTTTCTAAGCCAACAATCTTGCGTGCAGACATCACTGCGCTATCCAAATCGGTCAATCTACCAGCACTTGCTGGACCAAGAACTGATGAATACAAAGCCAACTGCTTCTCAAATGATAAATCTAATTGGTTATATAGATTTTGGCGGATTTGAGCGTGTTGCTGTGGCTTTGCGCTCGACAGACCTTCCAATGTATCGTAGATGAGTGTAGTTGTATCCATATCTGTCCTCTGCTGCACCTTTATAAAATTTTGCGTATTATGCACCTGGTACTGTATTTGTTCTGCGAGATTGATCGCATTGTGTGCAGCTCTGCTTAATTGTGTAATCAGTTAGTTATAATTGTGTTGTGGTCTCAATCGTTGAGAGTGTCAGTTTGATAACAAAGAAAAGGAGACACGCTGGTCTAATGCCGTTCACTTAAG
>NZ_JBFRQW010000005.1:0-18472 GCF_041472735.1 Vibrio sp. 10N.261.46.E11 | reverse complement strand
TAAGTGAACGGCATTACTCAATGAGCGCCGTTTTTTTATTCTAATTTAAGCTCTAAAAATTATAGAGACTCAGTGAACGTACGTGCGATAACGTCACGTTGCTGTTCAGTTGTTAGAGAGTTGAAACGTACAGCGTAACCCGATACACGGATAGTTAGCTGTGGGTAGTTCTCTGGGTGAGCAACTGCGTCTTCTAGCGTTTCACGCTTAAGAACGTTAACGTTTAGGTGTTGGCCACCTTCGATGCGTGGTGCTGCTTCGATTGCAACTTCACGGCTTTCGTACTCGCCTAGGTCTGCAGCTGAGATAACTTGGTCAGCTTCGAAACCTGCAGTAGCAACAACACAACGAGCTTCATTCTTCTCGCTATCTAGTAGCCAGATTGAGTTTAGTAGGTCATCGTTTGCTGCTTTAGTAATTTGAATACCTTGGATCATAACTATCTCCTAGTCCACTGAATGTGGTTTGATTATGGTGTTAACTTTCGATTTTTATTGAGCTGAGTAATATATACCTAATATTAGTAAGGTTAACATTGATTTAAGTCAAAAAACAACCAAAAACCATATTTTTACAAAGGTGATTATCTTGAGGTAAATCAATAAAACCTTTGAAAACAAAGTAATTACAAAATATTTTAAAGTATAAAAAATATTTAACAGTTGTATTTGTTGTAAGTTTACTACATTTGTTGTGTTTTTATTGAACAGAAACCGATACAACCCTTTATTTATTAAGCATTATGAAAGTGTAAAGTGATTTAATGACAAACAATAATTCATCCTCAAAACCGGAAACAAATATGAAGTTTATTGGCGCTCATGTGTCGGCTGCTGGCGGTGTTGATCAGGCGCCTATGCGTGCACGTGAAATAGGTGCCAATGCGTTTGCACTGTTTACCAAGAATCAGAGACAGTGGGCGGCAAAACCGCTAGAAGCGAAAACCATTAGTGCCTTCAAAGCCAATTGCAAAATGTTGGGCTTCGGTGCTGAGCACATTCTTCCTCATGACTCCTACCTTATTAACCTAGGAGCACCAGAGGAAGAGAAGCTAGAGAAATCACGCGCGGCTTTTATTGATGAGATGGAGCGTTGTAATCAACTTGGGTTAACGCTTTTGAATTTTCATCCTGGGAGTCATTTGAAGAAAATCTCAGAAAGCGAATGTTTGGCTAAGATCGCCGAGTCGATCAACCTAGCTCATCAAGCTGTACCTGACGTAATCGCGGTGATCGAGAATACCTCTGGGCAGGGCACTAACCTTGGTTGGAAGTTTGAACATCTAGCTGAGATTATCGAGCAGGTAGAAGATAAGTCACGTGTTGGCGTGTGCTTAGACACCTGCCATACGTTTACTGCTGGCTATGACTTACGTACAAAAGAGGCGTGTGAGCATACTTTTGCTGAGTTCGACCGCATTGTGGGTATGCACTATCTAAGAGCAATGCACATCAATGATTCAAAAGCTGAGTTCGCGAGTCGAGTTGATCGACACCATTCTTTAGGAAAAGGTGAAATTGGCTGGGATTGTTTTGAGTATATTGCTTCTGATTCTCGCTTTAATGGTATCCCTCTTATCTTGGAAACGATTGATTCGACGATTTGGAAAGAGGAAATTCAACAACTTAGAATGTTTCATCGCTCAGCAACGGTAGTCAGCGAAGAAGCGTAATAATAGAAGGGAAAATTTATTTCCGTCTATTTCTAAAAATTGGCACCTTTCTTTCATAACATTAAAGTGAATATGTAGTTCACGATGTCTTAGAGGAGGTGCCTTTATGTATTCAAAAGCCCAAACTTCAACTACTTCTGCCGCTCGCCGTTTACCTACCCCAAACCGTCATGTGCATAGCCACGGTCACCATCGGACACAGCAGAAAAGTGGTTAATCGAGATAAACACAACTTGAACTGATTATTATGATTCATCAACAAATGAACCCTACACATCATGTTTATTGATAGCTGTATGAGGTATAACTAGGGCGTGTTGATCTTTCGAGCTGATTTTTGCAGCGAGTTGCTGGGTATTTATACAAGGAAGAGGCTTTGACGTGTAGCTAGCCTACATGAGAAGCCGCTAACGCAGTAGAAATAACCAGCAAACGCTGCCCGGAGGGTTCGGCTAAAAGCGTTTTACTCTTTGTTGAGGGAGATTTGCTTAGAATGACTAGGCTACTTCTCCCTCGCCGCGATTAAAACGCTTTTATCTCGAACAAAATTTAACCACGAAAGGTTAACACGCCCTAGCGCCTTATTTAGGACAGTTAGCCGATACAGCTATTTTTTTGTCTGGCGAAAGCCTCTAGAAACCTTGATGATTGGGAAGTAAAACGATGAGCGCACCAAAAACTTGGGAATCCATTATTAATGATGAACGTGACAAGGAGTACTTTCAGAGTGTCCTCGCGTTTGTTGAGCAGCAACGTAATAATGGGAAAACCGTCTACCCGCCACAAGATCAGGTGTTCAGTGCCTTCGATATGACGCCTTTTGAGTCTGTACGCGTGGTTATCCTTGGGCAAGACCCTTATCACGGCGCTAACCAAGCGCATGGCTTAGCATTCTCAGTCCTTCCTGGCGTGAAAATCCCCCCTTCTCTACGCAATATGTACAAAGAGCTTGCACAAGATATAGAGGGCTTTGAGATTCCTAGTCACGGTTATCTCGATTCTTGGGCATCGCAAGGGGTGTTGATGTTGAACACCGTTCTTACAGTAGAAGAGGCAAAAGCACACTCACATGCTAAATGTGGTTGGGAAACTTTTACTGATGCCATGATTGCTGAGCTCAATCAGCGTTCTGAACCGATCATCTTTTTGTTATGGGGCGCACACGCCCAGAAGAAAGGCCAAGCGATTGATGAAGACAAACATCAAGTGTTGGTTGCACCTCACCCATCGCCATTATCGGCACGTCGTGGCTTCTTCGGTTGTCAGCATTTCTCAACAACCAACAAGTTACTTTCTTCTATGGATCAACAACCTATTGACTGGTGTTTACCAACAGAAGTGTAGATTGGTTGTTTTCTGAGCAGGGTCAAGTCATAAATCAGCATATTCGTATACACTTATAGTTAGTAGGTGTAATGGAGTGCGATACTATGATGATTGAAAGGATAAGACGAGAGCATGGCTATATGGCTCGTTTGCTCGCGATACTCAACAATAAGTTAGAGCTTCTAAAGCAAGAGCGAGAAATAAACTATAGCCTGATCGCAGAGGTGGTTCATTATCTCATGGACCATTCAGACAAGGTGCATCACCCGAAAGAAGATGTTATTTATCGTCACTACCTTAAGCAATATGGCAGTGATCTAGTGATTGAAGACTTGGAACTGGAGCATCAATTGCTTTCTGAGAAAACGGCGGACTTTTTAGGTGTGGTCGATATGATTCTTCAAGATGCGGTCGTTCCTCAACAAGTATTTATTGACCAGCTTGAAAGCTTTGTGAAGGCTCAGCGCAAGCACATGGAATATGAAGAGAAGCATGTGTTGCCAATGATTGTTGAGGCGTTCACGGTTAAGGATTGGCAAGAGGTTGAGTCACAGTGGCTTCAACCAGAAGACGACCCTGTTTTTGGGGACACGATTGCTGACCAATATCGCCAGCTCGCAGCTCGCGTTCGACAAAATGAGCAAGAGTGCGTTTAGATGATATTAAGAGTGAATCACTCCTACCTCGAAGTGTTTTCTATATAAGAGGCGAGAGTTTGAGTCTCCCTCTATATTAGGTGATTCGGTCTCAATGCGGCGCTTTGAACGGATACTAGAGTCTAGACAATAAAAAAGCACCGTTATAGGTGCTTTTGGCTATCTGATTTCTTATCGTGCTGATTAAAGCTTTATATCGTCAAGGCTAAAATCGAGACCTAGGTTCATCTCTCTTAGCTCTTTCTCTAGCTGTCTACGATCATTGATTGCCTCAATTTCACGCCATTTACGTTTGAGTGGTTTAGAGCGTGTTTTTTGAGTGGTACGAGGCATTTCTAGTTCTGATAATTCATCGAATTGAAAGCTATCCATAAGCATATCTCCTTCCGTGGGACTCGTTATTACGAACCATTAAATATCATATTTAGGTTCACAATAATCTTGATTTGTTTCTCATTTGTTTCAAATGTATGAAGGTTTTGTTCTGTTTTATTATGCATGCTCACACATCGTGCGGATTTTTGTGTACAAAAAATAAGCAAACAAACTTAAGTGAACGATTAAATTAGGGGGGATTGAATGTTAATTCATTGTGCAAATGGAATAGCATTTTGACCACAGTGCATTTAAGTGCGCATTGTGCCGTGTAGTATAGGGATCTCATTACCCTAGAAAAAAACACAAATCTTCACTATACCTTGTAAAACCTAGGCTGATGTTATTTTTATGGGATGGCGTTTTTGTTTTTGTGATACCTTGGTTTTTGTTGATATTATGTCCAGACAATGTGACTTTTATTGGGCGCTATTGTTGAAAGTTGTGTTAATAAAAGGTGTCTTATTAGTGAAATGTCATTTTAATATTAATTGGGTTACATATTGATTTTTCGGCCGTCTCGCTGCATTATCCGCCCGTCAAAAAATACACTGATACGTAAAATGGATGCATGAAGCGACATTTACAATCTAGATCGCAGCAAATAAATATAAAACGAATGCCGATACAACATTGACACTGGCATAGGTGATCTAGAGGAAGGCTAGGAAGCATGATCGGTGCTTAAACTCAATTACGAGGTTCACGTGACAGACTTAATCAATTTGATGAACGATCTCCTTTGGGGATCTATCTTAGTTTACTTACTCGTTGGTGTGGGTATCTACTTCACTGTACGACTAGGTTTCATTCAATTCCGCCATTTCGGCCACATGTTCTCTGTTCTTAGAAACAGCCGAAAAGCAGACAGTGCTGGTATTTCTTCTTTCCAAGCTCTTTGTACTAGTCTCGCTGCTCGTGTCGGTACGGGTAACATGGCAGGTGTTGCAGTGGCACTAACCGCTGGTGGCCCTGGCGCTATCTTCTGGATGTGGTTAATTGCCATGCTAGGTATGGCAACATCGTTTGCAGAAAGCACACTGGCACAGCTATACAAAACGCGTGATAACGACGGTAACTACCGCGGCGGCCCTGCATACTACATGGAGAAAGGCCTAGGTATGCGTTGGATGGGGGTTCTATTCTCTATCTTCCTAATCATTGCATTCGGTCTTGTATTCAACGCGGTTCAAGCAAACGCGATTGCAAGCGCAATGAACACGGCATTCGACTTTGAGCGTAGCTACGTTGGTGTTGGTATCGTAATTATCTCTGCATTCGTTATCTTCGGTGGTATCCGCAAGATTGCTCGCACTGCAGAAATCATTGTTCCAATCATGGCACTGGCTTACTTAGCTATCGCTATCTACGTAATGCTAATGAACATTGAGAAAGTGCCTGAAGTTCTGGCTCTTATCTTCAAGAGTGCATTCGGTTTGCAAGAAGCAGCAGCGGGTGGCCTAGGTTACGCAATCGCACAAGCGATGATTAACGGCATCAAACGTGGTTTGTTCTCGAACGAAGCGGGGATGGGTTCTGCGCCAAATGCAGCAGCTTCTGCTACGCCTTACCCACCGCACCCTGCATCACAAGGTTACGTGCAAATGCTAGGCGTATTCATGGACACAATTGTTATCTGTTCTGCAACAGTAGCAATCATCCTGATGTCTGGTGAGTATGTACCACACGGTGAAGTAACGGGTATCGAACTAACGCAACGTGCACTAACCGCACAAGTTGGCGAATGGGGTGGCATCTTTGTAGCGGTAGCGATTTTCTTCTTCGCTTTCACTTCAATCATTGCAAACTACTCGTACGCTGAGACGAACCTTATCTTTCTAGAGCACAACAACAAGAAGGGCCTAGTGCTGTTCCGTATCGTTGTACTGGGTATGGTTATGTTCGGTTCTCTTGCGACATTACCAACGGTATGGGCATTGGCTGACGTATCGATGGGCCTAATGGCGATTGTTAACTTGGTAGCGATTATTTTGCTATCGGGCATCGTGATTAAGCTAGCGAAAGACTACAACCGTCAATTAGACGCGGGTAAAGTACCCACGTTCGATGCGGATGATTTCCCAGAGCTTAAGGCTCAATTGGAAGATGGTATTTGGGTTAACAACAAGAAGAAGTAATCTTGTTGGAGTGATTCATCACTCATCCTAAAATCATTAGAAAGGCTAAGGTTTCGACCTTAGCCTTTTTCTTTGCAAGCGACTCTTCTTTGTAAGCGACTTACAGCAAGATCTGTCTATCAAAGTAATAGGAAGAGTCATAAAGACAAGTTGATGTTTTTTCTATACTCTAGCTGCATCCAGTTAGATAACCGATTAGGGTAAAGTTATGTTAGTTGTCGTTTCTCCAGCCAAGACATTAGATTACGAATCACCATTAGCGACTGAGCGCTTCAGCCAACCAGAGTTTATTGAACACTCTGCAGAGCTTATTGAAGTGTGTCGTAAGCTGACACCTGCTGATGTATCAGCACTGATGAAAGTAAGCGATAAGATTGCTGGGCTGAACGTAGCGCGCTTTGAGCAATGGAGCGAGACCTTTACCCAAGATAATGCTCGCCAAGCTATTTTGGCGTTCAAAGGTGACGTCTACACAGGCTTAGATGCTGAAACACTGTCGGACGATGATTTTAACTACGCACAAAATCACCTGCGCATGCTTTCTGGGTTATATGGCTTGCTTAAGCCGTTAGATTTGATGCAGCCTTACCGTCTAGAGATGGGCACACGCTTGGCGAATGCTCGTGGTACTAACTTGTACCAGTTCTGGGGCAACATCATTACAGACAAGCTGAATGAAGCGTTGAATGCTCAAGGCGACAATGTGCTGATCAACCTAGCATCTAACGAATACTTTAAAGCGGTTAAGTCGAAGAGCCTTGATGGTCAAATCATCACGCCAGTTTTTAAAGACTGCAAGAATGGCCAGTACAAGGTAATCAGCTTTTACGCCAAGAAAGCGCGTGGCATGATGGCTCGCTACATCATTGAGAACAAAATCGATTCAGTGGAAGCGCTAACCAAGTTTGATACCGCGGGTTACTACTTCGTTGAAGAAGAGTCGAACGCGAAAGAGTTAGTCTTCAAGCGTGAAGAGCAAAACTAGCAGCCCTTGGTTAATTAGTTACTCTCGGTTTGAGTTTGAGTTTGAGTTTGAAATTAGAGGCCTAGTTATTTAGCCTGATAACAAGGCAGACAATAATAAACCAGACAGAGAAAAGCCCCATGCAGTTCAAACTGGATGGGGCTTTTTGGTTGAATCATTGAAAGGCGGTTAAATTACTTGTTTTTAACGGCTTTCTTTTTCTTAGCGATTTTCTTTTTCTTAGCAATTTTTTGCTTCGCGACCGCTTTCTTGTCTTCTTTCTTCGGTTTCTTCTTCTTCGTTACCGCGGCTTTCTTATGCGTTGGGCGCATGCCTTCGATGAAGCGTTCTTTGATCGCATCTTCAGTGTAACGAGCAACACGTTCAATCATTAGTTGATCGTGCGCTTCAATGATAGAAACCGCGTTACCTTTTTTACCTGCACGAGCAGTACGGCCAATACGGTGTAGGTATACGTCAGCAGTACGTGGCATGTCGTAGTTGATTACGTGGCTTACGTCTGGAAGGTCGATACCACGCGCCGCAACGTCAGTCGCTAGTAGTACGTTTACAGAGCCGTCACGGAAACGAGCAATCGCGTTGTTACGACGATCTTGAGGCATTTCACCTTGGATCCATGCACATGGGATTTGCGCGCTTTCTAGTTGAGCACGAAGATCACCTAGGCGATCACGCGTCTTCAAGAATACGATGCTACGCTCAGCTTGCTCTGTGATGATGTGCTTTAGGATGTTCAGCTTGTGCTCTGCTGTATCTGCACGGTGGTACCACTGAGTGATCTTCTTACGCTCACGAAGTGATGATTTCGCATCGATCTCTGCTGGGTTTTTCAGTAGATCTTCAGTGAAGCCTTCAATGCCTTTACCTTCTAGCGTTGCTGAGAACAGTAAAGTTTGTTTACGCCAGCGACACTCTGCAGATAGACGGTCAACAACAGGACCAAAGCCCATGTCTAGCATACGGTCGGCTTCATCTAGAACTAGCCATTCAATTGCACGACAGTCAAAACGCTCGCCTTCAATGTATTCCATCAAACGACCAGGTGTTGCTACTACGATATCTTGAGTTGTGCTTAAGATATCTGCGTGCTCTTGGTACATAACACCGCCCGTGATCGTGAAGATATTTAGGCTAGTGTATTTAGCAAGCTCACGTGCTTGTTCGGTGATCTGCATTGCTAGCTCACGCGTTGGCGTCAGGATAAGCATACGAGCAGGGCCAGATTTCTTACGTGGGAAATCCAGTAGGTATTGCAGTGCTGGCAATACAAATGATGCTGTTTTACCAGTACCTGTTGGCGCAGAAGCCAAAACGTCTCTTCCATCTAACGCTTGTGGGATAGCTTCAGCTTGTATCTGTGTTGGACGTTCGTAGCCCATTTCGTCAATTGCTTTAAGCAGCTCTTGGTTTAGATCGAGTTCTGCAAAGGTTCTGATCACTGTTGTTTCTCCACAAGCAATAAATGTTTCTGCCTCAAAAAGCAGACGATAAAAAAGAGTAGTCGGACATTATAGAAGCATTAGTGATTAGGATCACATGGTATTTGCTACATCTTGAGATAAAAATCTTTAGTAAGGGCAATAAATGCCTCGCTATAACCGCCATCGTGATGGATCGTAAGCGATTCACGCTGCAAATCTTGCTCGCAAGCAGGATCTTTAGATAGTTCAAACAGGATTCTGCTTGGCGGTTTTTTGTCGGTTGTTTTCACATCAAGGCGCTTTGCTAGGTACCAACCACATTGTTGAGCAAGTTTAATAAAGCTTTCCCCTTCAGGCGTTGGCAGTATGAAGCTTGCGGTTGCACTCTCTGTTGTGATCTCGAAACAACGCTGGGCAAGCGCTAAGTGATCCAAGCTGTTGGTGTGTCTCGCGGTCGCTCTTTGGGTTTGCTGCGCCTGCTCTCCAGAGTTGAAGTAGGGCGGATTACAAATTATTGCATCAAATCGTTGCGAGAAATCTGTGGTTAACACGCAGTCATGATAAAGGGAGATGCGATCTTGCCATGGCGACTGTTTAATATTGACTGTTGCTGCATCAATGGCGTGCTGATCAATATCGATAGCTGAGATAAAGGTGTCTTCAAAACGTTGTGCAGCCATTAAGGCTATTAGCCCAGTGCCAGTGCCAATGTCGAGTATGGCTTCTTTATGAATAAGGTTCGCCCAAGCGCCAAGTAACACGCCATCGGTGCTAACAGGCATTCCGCTCAGTCCTCCGTAAATAGAGAACCTCTTAAAATTGAAGCTTTTAGTCTTTATCGTTTTGTCTTTCATGAATATTCTGATTATCGAGATATTTTAAGTGATTAGCTCTAATGTTAACTATTTGTGTAAATTAATATTCTAATTGCTTATCTATTGTTGCTAATAATTGTTAGTTGATAATTATGTTCATCTGCGTATATTTAGTTTAATTCACTGCTTTTTGTTTATATATGCAAATTTATATGGTGTTTTTTTACGGTGACTTGCAGCTAGCCGAGTGTTTCGTCATTATGCGCGACTATTTTAAAGATTGATTGGCAGCTATCAGCTGTAACATTCATGTAAACACAACATAAACTCATAAATATAATTAAGGATTATCTGTGAAACAGAGTCTAAAACTAACAGATATAATGGCATTGGGCTTTATGCTTTTTGCGTTTTTCTTAGGTGCGGGTAACATCATCTTCCCACCTCTTGCTGGCCAATTGGCTGGTGATCACTTTCTTCCAGCGATGTCTGGTTTTCTGCTGACTGCCGTTGGTCTGCCGTTAATCACTATCGTAGCGGTTGCAGTCGCTGGTGGCTCTTGGGGTCACCTAACGAAAGATCTTCCAAAGCAAGCTGCTACCATCATGGCAGTGTTGATCTTCATCATCATTGGTCCTGCATTTGCTGCACCGCGTACCGGTCTTGTTGCTTATGAGATGGCGGTGAAGCCGTTCTTCATTGATGCGACTCAAGTTCATCTAACTCTCTTTTCGATTGCATTTTTTGTTGTAGCGATGTTCTTCTCATGGTCGCAAGGTAAGCTTATTGACGTGATTGGTAAGGTACTTACGCCTGCATTATTCGTTGGTTTGGTTGTACTTGCAGTTGCTGTTTTCATTAACCCACAAGGTGATGTCCTTGCGGCTCACGGTGAGTACATCACTCAGCCATTGACTAAAGGTTTCCTTGAAGGCTACAACACCATGGATACTTTTGCTGCTTTGATGTTTGGCATGCTGATTGTTGACGCGATTCGCAGTAAAGGCGTGACTGACCGCGCAGCAACAACTAAGTACCTAATCAGTGCGGGTTGTATTGCCGCAGCGGGTCTAGCGTTTGTTTATATCTCTCTGTTTTTCCTGGGCGCAACAAGCGCGACAGTTGCAGCGGGTGCAGATAATGGCGGCGCTATCTTAAGCCTATACGTCCAATCTTTGTTTGGCCCTTCAGGTCAACTCGTGCTTTCTGTGATCGTACTATTGGCTTGTTTAACGACGGCGATTGGCCTTGTCTCTGCATGTTCTGACTACTTCAGCTCGCTAACACCTCTGTCTTACAAGACCTGGGTTATCATCAACGGTGTAGCTTGTGCAACCGTAGCGAACGTTGGCCTTTCTCAGCTGATTTCTCTGTCTGTTCCTGTGCTGTTTGCACTGTACCCAGTTGCTATCGCATTGGTTGCACTAACGTTCTTGCGCGGCCGTTTCCCTAATCCAAAAGCGGCTTACCGCGTAGTGGTATTAGTGTCTCTACTGTTTGCCCTGATTGATGGTGCTAAAGTTGCGGGTATGGATGTATCTGCAATGAACATGCTGCCATTGTTCGAAATTGGTATGGGTTGGTTACTTCCAACGACTGCCGCAATCATCTGTATGTTCTTCGTTGGTAAATCAACAGAGCAAGAGATGGCGGAAGAGACAGTTTAATCTTTCCGTTGAGATTAAATAGTCATTCGATATGAAATAGAAAAGGCCTCATTACTTTGCAGTAATGAGGCCTTTTTGTATCTAATCGATAATGTTCTTTCGGCTTGGGAGTTAGAGAGAAACTCGAGCTTAGTTCTTAACGCTTAGCTGTTAGCTCTAAGAACAAGTGAGCTTAAAGCTTTTCGCTGTACTCAACCAGTACTTGCTCAACCCAAGTTGCGATACGTTCGTCGCTGAGTTCGTATTGTGAATCTTCATCAAGCGCCAAACCAACGAATTGAGATTGGTCTTCCGTTAACGCTTTAGACGCTTCGAACTCGTAGCTGTCGTCGTTTGGCCAGAAGCCAACAAACTCTGCTCCAGCGGTTTTCAGTTCATCATGCAACAGACCCATCGCATCAAGGAACCATTCGCCGTAGCCTTCTTGGTCACCTAAACCAAACAGAGCCACAACCTTGCCTTTCATTGGCGTGGTTGCGATGTCTTCCCACAGTTCATTCCAATCTTCTTGTATCTCACCGAAGTCCCAAGTCGAGATGCCCAGCAATAAAAGGTCGTAGTCCGCCATCAATGAAAGAGGCGTTTCTTTCACGTTATGGATATCAACGAGGTCTTCACCAATAATGCCGCGAATTTTCTCTGCTGCCATTTCTGTGTAGCAGGTAGTTGAGCCGTAAAATAATCCAATTTTCATAGCAAACGTTCGATTTTAATTTCAGATGGCGAATTCTAACCATAAATCGACTTCGATTGCAGCGATTATCCGCTCAAGTCGTAATTTTTATGGTATTCATATTTGCTCTGGCATACTCTCAAAACAGTTTCCAATATTGTGAGTAACACTATGCAGTCGCCTCAAGGGCAAAGCGCAGACCACGGTCTCGTTGAGCAGTTTTTAGATGCCATGTGGATGGAGCGAGGATTATCTGAGAACACGCTTGTCTCGTATCGTAATGATTTGTCTAAGCTACTTGCGTGGATGGAACAGCACAATTACCGCCTCGACTTCATTAGCCTATCAGGGTTACAAGACTATCAAGGTTGGTTAGCCGACGCCGATTTTAAGCAGACTTCTCGTGCTCGTATGCTGTCGGCGATCCGTCGCTTGTTCCAATATTTACACCGCGAGAAGATCAGATGTGATGATCCAAGTGCCTTGTTGATCAGCCCTAAGCTGCCGCAACGCTTGCCTAAAGATTTGAGCGAGGAGCAGGTTGATGCTTTGCTCGATGCGCCAGATCCGAACGATCCTATCGAGCTGCGTGATAAGGCAATGCTTGAGTTGCTCTATGCAACCGGTTTACGTGTTACGGAACTCGTCAGTTTGACGATGGAAAACATCAGCCTAAGACAGGGGGTGGTGCGTGTTATTGGTAAGGGGGGTAAAGAGCGCTTGGTACCAATGGGCGAAAACGCCGTCGATTGGATAGAGACTTTTATTGAGCAAGGTCGCCCCCAATTACTCGGTGAAAATAGTTCAGATGTGGTTTTTCCAAGTAAGCGTGCCAAACAAATGACCCGTCAGACGTTCTGGTACCGTATTAAGCACTATTCGGTTATCGCGGGTATTGATACTGAATTGTTGTCACCACACGTATTAAGACACGCTTTTGCAACTCATTTACTGAACTATGGTGCTGATCTTAGGGTCGTACAGATGTTACTTGGGCATAGTGACTTATCGACAACCCAAATTTATACTCACGTGGCGACTGAAAGGCTGAAGCAAATTCACGCGCAGCATCACCCACGTGCTTAAATCCATTTATTTTTAAGGTGAACTTAATGAGCGTATTACGCCGTCTTCCTCTACTAGCGCTTCCTCTTATGATTACTGCATGTAATGCATCAGAAGCGAAAGTAGAAACAACGTCAACAGCCGTAGAAGCTGCTCCTGCTCAAGCTATTGATACTGCAGCGTTAACTAAGCGTTTTGAAAAGATCGGCATTAAGGTCGATAAGATTGTTCCTTCGGATATCGATGGTCTTTTAGAAGTTCAAACCAACAGCGGCATTATCTTTTCTTCTCCTAAGGGCGACCATTTTCTAGCCGGTACACTTTACTCTTTGGATGACAACGGCAAGTTCAGTGATGTTTTGGCTGAGCGTCAAGCTCCGTTGAATGCTGAAAAAGTAGCAGCAATGTCGGATACGGTTATCGAATATAAAGCTGATAACGAAAAGTACGTTGTGACGGTATTTACGGATATTACCTGTGGCTACTGTGTTCGTCTGCACAGCCAAATGCAGGGCTACAACGATCTGGGTATTACCGTTCGTTACATGGCTTACCCGCGTCAAGGCGCGACAGGACAAGTGGCTGATCAAATGGCGGCAATCTGGGCGTCAGATGATCCAAAAACAGCTATGCATGACGCTAAAGTAAATCGTCAAATGCCAGCGTCTGGTAAAGACCTAGCAGAGCAGAAGCAGATCATTGCTAAACAATACCAATTGGGTCGTGAGCTTGGCATCAATGGTACACCGGCTATCGTACTAGCAAGTGGTGAATTGGTGAGTGGTTACTTGCCGCCAGCGCAACTTATTCAGCGTTTAGAGCAGTAATTTTTATTTCTGTATTCCCCATTCATTCTCCATGTTTTTGATTTAAGGAGTGGCCTGATTGATATCGGGCCCATTTTTATATGATAGAGATCCAACGCCGTCCAGAGGTCGACATTTCAGTCTTACCTGCTCACTTACCTGACTTATTAAAGCGTATTTATGTGAGTCGTGGAATCGACAGTGCTGACCAACTAGAGACAGCCGCGAAAGGCTTGTACTCTTATCAAAAGCTGGGTGGTATAGACGCTGCGGTTGAACTGCTGTTCAAAGCCATTCAACAGCAAAAACGCATCATCATTGTTGGTGACTTTGATGCCGATGGCGCAACCAGTTCAGCGTTGTCTGTTTTAGCATTACGCATGCTCGGCAGCTCTAACGTTGATTATCTGGTGCCTAACCGATTTGAAGATGGCTATGGCTTGAGTCCTGAGGTTGTTGAACAGGCCATTGAGCTGGGCGCCGAAGTGATCATGACGGTTGATAACGGTGTCTCTTCGATTGAAGGTGTTCGCTTCGCTAAAGAGAAAGGCCTTGATGTACTGGTTACTGATCATCACTTGCCTGGTTCTGAATTACCGATTGCAGATGCAATGGTCAATCCCAACCTAGAAAGCTGTGCATTTCCTTCAAAAGCGCTAGCCGGTGTTGGGGTTGCGTTTTATCTGATGATGGCGTTGTGTGTTCATATGCGTAAATTGGGTTGGTTTGCTCAACACGGCATGACAGAACCTAAGTTAATGGAACTGATCGATTTGGTTGCGTTAGGTACCGTTGCTGATGTGGTACCACTCGATGAAAATAACCGTATTTTGGTTCATCAAGGTTTACAGCGTATCCGTGCAGGCAAAGCGCGCCCGGGTATTCAAGCCTTGATCGAAATTGCCAAGCGAGACGCTAAGCGATTAGTCGCTTCTGATTTTGGTTTTGCACTGGGCCCTCGCATTAATGCGGCTGGTCGATTGGACGACATGTCTTTTGGTGTTGAACTGCTAATGAGCAACAACATCCACGCGGCGCGTCGTATGGCGAGTGAACTCGATGGCTTGAACCAAACGCGTAAAGAGATTGAAGAGGGCATGAAGCAAGAAGCGATGGCTTTTTGTGAGCGTCTTGAGTTTGGTAAAGACGATTTGCCTTCTGGTTTAGCTTTGTTCCAACGTGATTGGCACCAAGGTGTGATTGGTATATTGGCTTCACGTATCAAAGATAAATACCACCGCCCAGTGATTGCGTTTGCAGATGGTGGCGAAGGGAGCATTAAGGGCTCTTGTCGCTCGATTCCGGGTTTGCACATGCGCGATGCGCTAGACCGTATCGACACTCAAAACCCAGGCTTGATCTTGAAGTTTGGTGGCCACGCAATGGCTGCTGGCTTAACGATCATGGAAAAGGACTTTGAGCGCTTCAGCAAGCTGTTCAATGATGCGGTGAAGAATGAACTTGGAGAAACAGCACTGAAGGGCATTATCTTGTCTGATGGTGAATTATTACCAGAAGAGTTCTCGATGCACACCGCTGAGACTCTGCGTGCTGGTGGCCCATGGGGACAAGCTTTCCCAGAGCCCATTTTTGATGGTGAGTTTAAAGTGCTGCACCAAAAGCTGGTGGGTGAAAAGCACCTTAAGTTGATGCTCGAGCCGCTCTATAAGGGTCACCCAACCAATGTGATGATTGATGGTATTGCCTTTAATGTCGATCTGCGTCGCTGGCCAGATGCCTCGGTGAAAACCGTTCACCTTGCATTTAAGCTCGATATCAACGAATTTCGCGGCAACCAATCGTTGCAGCTGATGATTGATAACATTGAAGCAAAATAGTTCCTTTTAGGCTCGCTAACACTCATCCTATAGCGCAAAATTCAACAAGCTCTGTTCAAAAGCAGGGCTTGTTTTCCTTCCTGCCCTTACAAATATTACGTGTTTTTTCTGCCTATCAATTTTATATCCGATTAAGTTGTTGAATCTTGGTTCACCACTCTAAAAAATTCTGTATCTCCGTCACACTTTTGAGTACAATTCTTCGGTTAAATTCTACTCATAAATGATGAGCTAAAATGTTTGAAATCAATCCTATAAAAAACCGTCTGCAGGATGTGTCTGAACGCACAAATATCCTGAGGGGGTATCTTTGACTATGACGCTAAGCAAGAGCGTCTAGAAGAAGTAAACGCAGAATTAGAACAGCCGGATGTATGGAACGAACCTGAACGTGCTCAAGCGTTAGGTAAAGAACGTTCTGCATTGGAAGCGGTAGTAGAAACGATCGATCAACTTGACCAAGGTGTTGAGGATGTTGATGGCCTATTAGAGCTTGCGGTTGAAGAAGAAGATCAAGAAACGTTTGACGAAATTGAACCCGAATTGGCAGAGCTAGAAGCTAAGCTAGAGAAGCTGGAATTCCGTCGTATGTTCTCTGGTGATCACGATGCATCAGATTGCTACATCGATCTGCAGTCAGGCTCGGGCGGTACAGAAGCTCAAGACTGGACTTCAATGATGTTGCGCATGTACTTACGTTGGGCAGATTCAAAAGGCTTCAAAACTGAAGTTATCGAAGTGTCGGATGGTGATGTTGCTGGTCTTAAAGGCGCAACAGTACGTATCTCTGGTGAGTACGCTTACGGTTGGTTACGCACAGAGACAGGTGTTCACCGCTTAGTTCGTAAGTCACCATTTGATTCAAGTGGTCGTCGTCATACTTCATTTGCATCTGCGTTTATCTATCCTGAGATTGATGACAACATTACGATCGACATTAATCCTTCTGACTTACGTATTGACGTATACCGTGCCTCTGGTGCTGGTGGTCAGCACGTAAACACCACTGAATCGGCGGTACGTATTACTCACGTTCCAACCAACACAGTGGTTCAATGTCAGAATGACCGTTCGCAGCATAAGAACAAAGATCAAGCGATGAAGCAGCTACGTGCTAAGCTTTTTGAACTTGAGATTCAAAAACAAAATGCTGAAAAACAAGCGAGCGAAGAAACGAAATCAGACATCGGTTGGGGCAGTCAGATCCGCTCTTACGTACTGGATGATTCTCGTATCAAAGATTTACGCACCGGCATCGAAAACCGTAATACTCAAGCGGTTCTTGACGGTGACTTAGACAAATTTATAGAAGCTAGCCTGAAATCAGGTCTGTAAGCTTTACCAACTATTAAGCTTTACCAATAATATTGGTAAAAATGCCTATATTTTAAAAAATATAGCTGTCCAAATTATAAAAGCAGGGTACATCTCAAATGACTGATGCTGTTCAAAACGAAAACACACAAGAAGCTTCTTCACCTGAAGAGAACAAACTAATCGCTGAGCGCCGTAGCAAGCTGGATCACATCCGCCAAAACTGCAAAGCAAATGGTCACCCAAATGATTTCCGTCGTGAGCACCTAGCTGGCGATCTTCAAGCGGAGTTCGGTGAGAAGACTAAGGAAGAGCTAGAAGATCTTAACCACATCGTTGCGATCGCTGGTCGTGTTATGGCGAAGCGTGGTCCATTCCTTGCGATTCAAGAAACTTCTGGTCGTATCCAAGCATACGCAGCGAAAGACGTACAAAAAGTACTAAAAGAGAAGTACCAAGGCCTAGATATCGGTGACATCATCGGTGTTAAAGGTGCGCTTCACAAATCGGGTAAAGGCGACCTTTACGTGAACATGGAAGAGTTTGAGTTGCTGACTAAAGCACTTCGTCCTCTACCAGAGAAGTTCCACGGTCTAACTGACCAAGAGATGCGTTACCGTCAACGTTATGTTGATCTAATCGTGAACGAAGACTCTCGTAACGCATTCATCGTGCGTTCTAAGCTTGTATCTTCAATCCGTAACTTCATGAGTGCTAAAGGCTACCTAGAAGTTGAAACGCCAATGATGCACGTGATTCCGGGTGGTGCGACTGCTCGTCCATTCATCACTCACCACAATGCACTAGACATCGACATGTACCTACGTGTTGCACCTGAGCTTTACCTTAAGCGTCTAGTGGTTGGTGGTTTTGATCGTGTATTCGAGATCAACCGTAACTTCCGTAACGAAGGTCTATCTCCACGTCACAACCCAGAATTCACAATGATGGAATTCTACCAAGCGTACTCTGACTACAAAGACCTTATGGATCTGACTGAAGAGATGCTAAGCACGGCAGCGATGGACGTTCTTGGTTCAACTTCTATGCCTTACGGTGACGAAACGGTTGAGTTCGGTGGCACTTACGCTCGCATGAGCATGTTCGATGCAATCAAACACTACAACCCTGAGCACGCTGAGATTCAAGCGCTAACAGAAGCTGATCTACAAGACCGTGAGAAGATGGTAGCTATCGCTAAATCTGTACACGTAGAAGTAGAAACCTTCTGGACATGTGGTCAGCTTCTTGAAGAGATCTTTGGTGAAACGGCTGAGCCTCAGCTAATTCAACCAACGTTCATCACTGGCTACCCAGCGGACATCTCTCCTCTAGCTCGTCGTAGCGATGACAACCCATTCTTCACTGACCGCTTTGAGTTCTTCATCGGTGGCCGTGAAGTTGCGAACGGTTTCTCTGAGCTTAACGATGCACAAGACCAAGATGAGCGTTTCAAAGCGCAAGTTAACGCAAAAGACGCGGGTGATGATGAAGCTATGTACTACGATGCTGACTACATTACTGCACTAGAGCACGGTCTTCCGCCAACTGCGGGTCAAGGTATCGGTATCGATCGCCTAGCGATGCTATTTACTAACACGCACACAATCCGTGACGTGATCTTGTTCCCGGCAATGCGCCCACAAGCGTAATTTTCGCTTAAGGGTTTACTGCCCATCTAATTTAAAAGCCACCTTCGGGTGTAATGCCGTTCACTTAAG